>NZ_NEIQ01000026.1:0-84678 GCF_002112765.1 Pseudomonas sp. B6(2017)
GGGAACGCCCCATGCGCCGCACCTCTTCGACGGCACACATGAAGGCGCCGAACACATTGACCTGGAAGACATGCTCCAGGCGCTTATAGGACAGCGCCTCGAGCCGTGAGAAACCTTCGGTGATCCCGGCATTGTTGACCAGCAATGCCAGGGGTAGCGGGCGTCGATCCAGGGCCTCGAACAACGCCATGACCGCCACCGGCGAAGCGATGTCCAGCTGCCAGCTCCAGGCCACGCCACCAGCGGCGCCAATCGCCTCCTCCACCTGCCGGGCCGCCTCTCCGTCGTGCTCGTAGGTCAGGCACACCTCATACCCCAACAGCCCAAGCTGACGGGCCACCGCCGCACCTATTCCACGACTGCCACCGGTTACCAATGCCAAGCCTTTCATAGCGATTTCCTTATCCGTTGCAGTTCAAGAAACCTTACAAGCCAAAGTTCAAAGAACAACTAATTTTTATAATTCCCGCTTCCAGCAAGTGTCAACGCCGAAGTTCATCAACGGCAACTTATATATAGCCCATATAAAAGCATACGCAGCCGATATTGGACGCAAGGTCCCGTGCTGCATAGCCTGCAGGCCAACTCGCTCATCTGTTGATGTTTTCCAGGCCGGCCACTTTGGCCACAAGGAAAGTTCTAATAACGGAGATGGAAATGGCTGAACTTCTAATAGAGCGGCTGACCGGATGGATGTCACGGTCGGCAGAACAAGTCGCACTCAGCGATGCCTCCCGGCAAATGACTTATTCAATGTTGGAACGAGATGCCCTGGACCTGGCCAGGCAAATCCAAGGAAGAGGCATCGGCGCAGGGCAACTGGTGGCGGTAGTCGGCCCCAGGTGCCTGGAAGTGGTGGTCGCTCTAGTGGCCGTGATGTTCAGCGGCGCCGCCTACACCATAGTCGAGGTCGCCTCCCTTGAAGAGGACGCCGGCCCGCGCCTGGAGCAGATCGGCGCCGACCTGGTGCTGGCCGTGGGCGGCTACACCCTGATGCAGCACGATGCGCAGAACGACGCGCTGCGCTATGCCTTCGATGCCAACTGCCGCGCCGCTGCCCCTGCACCGCAACCAACCGGTGCCGGGGGCGATGCAGCCGCCTACGTGCTCTATACCTCCGGCTCCACCGGTACGCCCAAGGGCGTCGCGGTGTCCGCCCGCAACATCGCCCACTATTGCCAGGGCGTCGCCCAGGCGCTGGGCATCGTCGACGGCCTGCGCTATGCCCATGTCAGTACCCTGGCGGCCGACCTGGGCAACACCGGATTGTTCCTCGCGCTCTGGACCGGCGGCAGCCTGTACATCGCCGACGAATACGAACGCAAAGACCCCCGGGCCCTGTATCGGTTGCTGGGCGAACAGCGCATCGACGTGCTGAAGATCACCCCCACCCACTGGCGCACCCTGCTCGACCAGGCCACGGCGGACCAGGGGCCGCGCCCGACCCTGGGCTGGCTGTTGCTCGGCGGCGAGGCCCTGGAACCGCCACTGGCGCGCAGCACCCTGGCCAGCGGCATGGTCGCCCGGCTGTTCAACCATTACGGCCCGACGGAAACCACGGTCGGCGTCACGGTCCAGCCGGTCCTGGCCGAACAATTGGCAGCGCTGGGCGAGGCCAGCGTGCCCATTGGCCGCGCCCTGGGAGACAGCCAGCTGCGGGTGCTGGACGGCCATGGCCACCCTTGCCCGGTAGGCGTCACCGGCGAGCTGTTCATCGGCGGACCGCAAGTGGCCCTGGGCTACTGGCAGCGGCCGGACCTGGATGCCGGGCGCTTCGTCGAACTCCAGGGCCACAGGTTCTACCGCTCCGGCGACCGGGTCCGGCTCGACGACCAGGGGCGCCTGCACTTCGCCGGGCGGGCCGACCGCCAGGTCAAGGTCAACGGCTACCGGGTCGAGTTGGGACATGTCGAAAGCGCGCTGCAACGGCTGCTGGAACAGCGGGCGGTGGTGGTCCATCGCCGCTTCGCCGAGCGCGACTACCTGCTGTGCGCCTATGAAGGGCCGCCCAGGAGCAACGACTGGCTGCGCGCCGGGCTCGCTCGGCAGGTGCCGGGCTACATGCTGCCGTTGCGCTTCGAGAACCTTGCGCACCTGCCCATGAATGCCAACGGCAAGCTCGATCGCCAGGCCGTCGTGCGCCGGTTGCAGGAAGGTTTCGCCGCGACCATGGCCAACGCCCTGGACGACCAGGTCCAGGCCGACGAACCCTACGCCAAGCTGCTGAACGCCTTCCGCCGCCACTGCCGGGCAACGAGCGTGGAGACCGACAGCGACTTCTTCGACCTGGGCGGCGACTCCCTGGACGCCGTGCGCTTGATCTCCGAGCTGCAACTGGAGGGCTTCGACGTCAGCGCCCGGGCCTTTTTGGGCAGCCCCACCCTCGCCGGCCTGGTGGCCCAGCTGCAACAGGCCAGCTCACCCGCCGAGCCCGGCCACAACCGTGCCGAGCAGGCCAGCCGAGGCATCGCCGGCCCGGCGCAGCAGTGGTTCCTGCAACAGGACGTGCGCGAGCCCGACCGCTGGACCCAATCGATGCTGGTGCAAGCCGAAGTGCGCCTGGATGCCGGGCGCCTGGGCCAGGCCTGCCTCCAGGTCTTGCAGGCCCATCAGATGCTGCGCTCGCGCTTCGCCTTCGACGGCCAGCGCCAGGCCTGGATGTTCGAGGCCGGCGCCGCCTACCCCGAGGTGTTCTCCGAGCTGGATGCCGGGGCCGTCGATGCCAGCCTCGATGACCTGGCCAACCGTCGCTATGCCGTCCTGGAAAGCCGCTTGAGCATCAGTGCCGGACGCTTGTTCTTCGTCGAACTGATCACTCACCAGGACCGGCAGTACCTGTTGCTGGTGGCCCACCACCTGGCCGTGGACGTGGTGTCCTGGAGCCTGATCCTCGACGAGTTGATGATCCGCTACACCAGCGACAGCCGCGCCATGCCCCTGCGCTGCGCCAGCTATGCCGACTGGGTCGGGCACCTGCAGGCCCACCGCGAACTCCTGGCCCGGGACGCCGGCTACTGGCGACAACGGCTCGCGAGCCCAGCGCAACAACCGTTCCCCGCCGGCCAGGAACAAGACGCCCAGACCGCCTGGATCGCCTTCGACGCCGAGCAGACCGCGCGCATCATGGCTGGCGCGGCGCGCAGCGGGGTGTCCATCGACCAGTACCTGCTGGGCCACTACCTGGCCCTGGCGAGCCGGCAATGGCCCGAACCGGTGCTCAACGTGACCTTCGAGAGCCACGGCCGCCTCAGTCTCGACGACCAGACCGAGATCTCGCGTACCGTGGGCTGGTTCACCGCCGCCTTTCCCCTGGCCCTGGACGCCGCCGAGCTGGCCCGCGAGCCAATCGCCACGGTTCGCCAGGCCCTGGCCGATGTTCCCCACCTTGGACACTCCTATGCCTGCAGCGGGCTGCCAGCGTTCGCCACACGCCACTGCTTCAACTACCTGGGCAAGACCAGCCTCGGCCTGCGCGATGACTGGAAGCTGCGCCCGGCGCCGGTGACCTACGCCGGGCTGCGCGGTCGCGAGAACCCGCGGATCAACCAGTTCAAGCTCACCGGCCGGCTGGCGGGCGAGCAATTGATCCTGGACCTGAACTTCAACGCCCTGGCCACCCCGGCGGCGCTGATCGCCGAGTTCGCCCAGGCCCTGCGCGCGGCCTTGCTCGACGGCCAGGCCTCGGCAGGCGGCGTCCAGCTGTCCGGCAGCAGCTCCAGCGGCGCCTTGTGGAACATCCCCGCAACGGTGATCGGCAGCCATGGCGTGGCGCAGCCGGGCAAGGCCGCGCAGAACATCCTGCTGACCGGCGCCACCGGTTTCATCGGCATCCATGTGCTGCGCGAATTGCTGGAGCAGAGCAGCGCGACCCTGCACTGCCTGGTCCGGGCGGACTCCCCGAGCGCGGCCCAGGCCCGCCTGGCCGCCGCCTGGAGCCACTTCTTCAGCGATGCCAGCGCCCTGCCCCGGGAACGGGTGCAGGTTTGCGTCGGCGACATGAGCCAGCCCGCTTTCGGCCTGTCCCAGGCCCAATGGGACAGCCTGGCCGGGAGCATCGACGCGGTCTACCACTTCGCCGCCGATACCCGCCTGGTGGGCAGCCGCAGCGACATGCAGCGCAATATCGTGTTCCCCACCCATGAACTGGTGCGCTTCGTCGAAAGCGGCCACGCCAAGGCCCTGCACTTCATGTCGACCCTGGCCGTCAGCGGCTGCTACCGGGGCGCCGAGCCGGTGGTGTTCGACGAAGACGCGCTGGACGTGGGCCAGGACTTCCTCAACGAATACGAGCGCTGCAAGTTCCTCGCCGAAGGCATAGTCCGGGAGCTGGCATACCGCGGGCACAGCGCCTTTATCTACCGCTCGGGCAACGTCACCGGTCACTCCCAGACCGCGATGTTCCAGCGCAACGCCAATGCCAATCGCTGGGTGCAGTGCATCAACGCCATCGCCCATGCCGGCTACGCACCGGCGCAGTACGACGAGCCGCTGGTGCTCAGCCCGGTGGACATCGTCGCCCGGGGCATCGTCAGCCTGTCTTTGGACCCGTCCCTGCGCAGCGGCACCTACCACGTCGACTCGCCCTACGCGATTTCCTCGGACCTGTTCGTCGCCTCGCTGCAAGACCTGGGCATCCCGATCAAGCGGGTCCGCGCGCGCAGCCTCAAGGACGCCCTGGAACGCTCGGGCAAGACCACCCAGGCCGAAGTGGCGCTGGGCCTGTTCTGGGCCTCGCGCGAGGCACGCAACCTGACCTACGACCACTCACGGACCCTGTCGCGCCTGCAAGAACACCGGGTCGAGTTCTCCCAGCTGTCCCGGGACTGGGTGTTCGAGTTCGTCCGGCGCTTGAAGGATCGCGGATTGTTCGGGTACGCCCGGACCAACGGGTGACCACGGCCACCCCCACTTGAAGGAGCAAGCAATGAACAATCATTCGACCGTGGCGATCTCCGGCGGCACCTCGGGCATTGGCCGCGCCGTCGTCCAGGCGCTGGTGCAGGCCGGGGCCAACGTGGCCCTCAGCGGCCGCGACCAGGCCCGCCTGGAGCAGGTCTGCGCAGCGGCCAACGACAACGCCAGGAAAGCCGTCGGCATCGCCATGGATGCCTGCGACCCGGCCCATGTGCCGCAACTGTGGCGGGCCGGCGAGCAAGCCTTCGGCGAGCCGCCCAGCGCCTTCGTATTGTGCGCCGGGCGTGGCCTGCCAGGATCGCTGCTGGGCTCGGACAGCGCGCAGTGGCAAGAGCTGGTGGACGTCAACGTACTGGGCGCCATGCATCAGCTGCGCGCCGCGGCCAGGGCCTTCCTCGAACGCCGGCGCAGCAGCGAGCGGGTCCAGGACATCGTGGTCATCGGTTCCACCGTGGGGCGCCAGCTGTCCGCCGGCAACCCGGTATACGGCGCCACCAAGTTCGCCCTGCATTCGCTGGTGGAGTCCCTGCGCCAGGAGCTGGCCAGCAGCCTGGTCCGGGTGACCCTGATCGAGCCCGGGTTCGTGCGCACCGGCTTCCAGGAAACCGCCGGCTACGACATGCACGGCTTCGCTGCGCTGGAACGCGACCAGGGTCCGTTCCTCGGCCCCGAGGACGTGGCCCGCGCCATCCGCTTCGTGCTCGAACAACCCGAGCACGTGCACATCGACGACATCCGCATCCGCCCTTCGCGGCAACGCATCTGACCCGCAACGTCACTTCCCAAGAGGATCCATGCATGAACATGCTCGTAAAACCTGCAAGAAGAGAAACCGCGCCACCGGTGGTGGCCAGCGAACTGACCACCGACACCCTGCTGGCCCTGGCCGCCCGGGAGATCGGCGCGATCCACGTCAAGGGCTACTACCCGGTGGCGATCGCCGAGCGAGCCGCCGAGGCCGCCATCGAGCACCCCAAGCTGGGTTACTACAACAAGAAATACACCAGCAGCGTCGGGCGCATCTGCACGCCGCACATCGATTCGGAGTGGAACCAGGAAGCCGGCCGCAAGTACCACGCCGAGGCGGTGGAGAACATCCAGGACCTGCGCAGCCTGTTCGAGCCGCACCTGACCCCGGCCGACAAGATCCGCCTGCAATTGCAGGAATACTGGCCCGGTGGCGCCAACATCCAGCGGCTCTACGGCCATGCCTGCTTCGTCGGCGCGATCCGCGTGTTCAAGCCGTCCTCGTCGCGGTTCTACCCGCACAACGACACCATCATCGAGGAGTCGGATGCACCGGAACTGGAGGGCATCGAAGAGCAATTGGTGGCCAACATGTACCTGCGCACCCCGCAACAGGGCGGCGATCTGCAACTGTGGCTGCGTGACCCGAGCCCCGAGGAACTGGTCCTGATCCGCGATGTGGAAGGCCTGCTGCCGGAGAAGGTGGAGCAGCCGCCGCTGGTGCTGCATCCGGATGCCGGCGACCTGATTATCTTCAGTTCGCGCATGCTGCATGCCGTGACTCCCAGCAAAGACAGCTATCGTATCGGCATGGCGGCCTTCATTGGCTGCTATGGCAGCGACCGGCCCCTGACCTACTGGAGCTGATCGTCCCATGGACGTGGCGCCGCACCGATGCGGCGCCACCTTGGCGACAGGTTATGACACGACACCTCATTCTGTTCGGCTTCACCCCGGCACGACAGGCGGCCCTGGCCAGCGACCTGCACCAGCTGGGTTTGGACTCCCCCAGGCACGCCCACGGCAGTCTTGTCGTCCAGTGGCAACCGCGCCATGAAGCGCGGCGCGGGGAGCTGTTCAACGGCCTGCGCGAGCTGGCCACGGATTTCGCGGTGCTGCCCCCGGGCCTGGCCCTGGCGGACTTCCGCCTGCTGGCCTGCGACATGGACTCGACCCTGATCGAAGTCGAGACCATCGTCGCTTTGGCAGACCTCGTCGGCGCCACCGAGGAAGTCGGGCGCCTCACCGAGCGGGCGATCAGCGATGCCCGGGACGACTACGCCGCCAGCATGCGCTATCGCATCGGCTTGCTGCGCGGCCTGGCCGTGGCCGACCTGCATCGGCTGATCGAGCGCACCGTACGACTGTCCCCCGGCGCCGCCGAACTGATCGCCATCGCCGCCCGGGCCGGCCTGCGGACCGCCATCGTCAGCGGCGGTTTCGACCTGGTGGCCCAGGGCATCAGGCAGCGCCTGGGCATGGACGAGGCGTTCGCCCACAAGCTGGAGGTGGTCGACGGGCGCCTGAGCGGCACCCTGCTCGGCGAGGTGATCGATGCCCCGGGCAAGGCCGCCATCGTCCAGCAACTGTGCGCCCGCCATGGCATCGCCCCGCAGCAGGTGATCGCCGTCGGCGACGGAGCCAACGACCTGGACATGGCCCGCCAGGCCGGGTTGTTCGTGGGCTTCCGGCCCAAGCCGGTGCTGCTGCCGGCCTGCGATATCGTCCTCGACCATGGGGGCCTCGACAGCCTGTCCACGGTCCTGGCCCAGGGCCGTCAGGTCGAGGGCCTGCGGGCCGAGGCGGTCCAGTGAAAAGCCTGCCGCCAACGTTGCGCCAGCGGTCGGACCTGTGGATCTGCGGCCTGTTCCTGCTGCTCTGGTCGTCGGGCTTCGCCATCGTCAAGGTCGGGCTGCAGTACTGCAGCCCGATGATGTTCCTCTGGCTGCGCTACGTGATCGTGGTGCTGGTGCTGCTGCCGGTGGTGCTGGTGCAGCGTCCGCCCCTGCCCCGGGGCCGGCCCCTGCTGGCGATGATCGCCAGTGGCGTGCTCATGCAGTGCGTGTATTTCGCCGGGACCTACCTGGCCATCGGCGCCGGGATCAGCGCCGGCCTGCTGGCGCTGATCGTCTCGCTGCAACCGGTGGTGATCGGCGTCGCCTCGCCCTTGCTGCTGCGCACGCCGGTGGCCGGCCGCCAATGGCTGGGGCTGTTGCTGGGATTTTTCGGGGCGGCGGTGGTGATCCTGGCCAAGTCCGGCGTGGAACGCTTCACCGCGCTGGGCATGGGCCTGGCCTGGCTGTCGCTGCTGGGGCTGAGCGCCAGCGTGCTGCTGGAGAAGGCCTCGACCCCGCAGCCGATCATCCTTTCGCTGTTCAGCCAGTACCTGCTGGGCATGCTGCTGGTCTCGCCCCTGGCCTTCACCTTCGATACCCAGCCGATCCAGTGGAACTGGGCCTTCGTCGGTTCCCTGGGCTACCTGTCGTTCTTCAATTCGCTGCTGGCGATCGCCTTGCTGATGCTGTTGGTGCGGCGTAACGAGGCGGCCAGGGTATCGGCGGTGTTTTTCCTGGTACCGCCCTGCGCGGCCCTGGTGGCCTGGCTGCTGCTGGGCGAGCCGATGCCCTGGCTGGCCTGGGGGGGCGTGGTACTGGCCGCCATGGGCGTGCGCCTGTGCAGCTCGCCCGCGCCGGGCAAGCCATTGCTCAAGTGATCGGCAGGACGGCCTGAGGCCAAAGGGGAGCCGGCCGGGCTCCCCGGGCGGGGATGTTGCTCAGAGCACCATGGCCGCGACCCAGCCAAAGGCCAGCAGCGGCAGGTTGTAGTGCAGGAAGGTCGGGACCACGGTGTCCCAGATGTGGTGGTGCTGGCCGTCGATGTTCAGGCCAGAGGTCGGGCCCAGGGTCGAGTCCGAGGCCGGCGAGCCGGCGTCGCCCAGGGCCCCGGCGGTGCCGACGATGCAGACGATGGCCACCGGGCTGAAGCCCAGTTGCACGCACAGCGGCACGAAGATCGCCGCCAGGATCGGCACGGTGGAGAACGACGAGCCGATGCCCATGGTCACCAACAGCCCCACCAGCAGCATCAGCAGCGCGCCCACGCCCTTGCTGTGGCCGATCCAGCTGGCCGACGCCTGGACCAGGCTGTTGACCTCGCCAGTGGCCTTCATCACCTCGGCGAAGCCTGAGGCGGTGATCATGATGAAGCCGATCATGGCCATCATCTTCATGCCTTCGGTGAACAGCTCGTCGGTCTCGCGCCAGCGCACGATGCCCGACATAGAGAAGATCAGGAAGCCGCACAGGGCGCCGATAATCATCGAGTCCAGCAGCAGCTGGATGACGAACGCGGCGACGATGGCCAGGCCCGCCACCAGCAGGGTCCGCGGGTTGTACTGCACCTCGACCTGCTCGACCTTCTCGATCCGGCCCAGGTCGTAGACGCGCTTCTTGCGGTAGCTGACGAACGCCAGCAACAGGCCGCAGACCATGCCCAGGGCGGGAATGCCCATGGCGTGGGTGACGTTGACCTGGCTGATGTCGACACCGCTGCGGGCGACGTTGGCCAACAGGATCTCGTTGAGGAAGATGTTGCCGAAGCCCACCGGCAGGAACATGTAGGGGGTGATCAGGCCGAAGGTGATGACGCAGGCGATCAGGCGCCGATCCAGCTGCAGCTTGGTCAGCACGTAGAGCAGCGGCGGCACCAGCAGCGGGATGAAGGCGATGTGGATCGGCAGGATGTTTTGCGAGGCGATGGCCACCACCCACAAAAGGCCGATCAGCAACCATTTGACCTGGCCGCCGCCATTGGCGTCCTGGCGATCCACGAGCAGCAGGATCTTGTCCGCCAGGGCGTGGGCCAGGCCGGACTTGGCGATGGCCACGGCGAAGGCCCCGAGCAAGGCATAGGACAGGGCCACCGTGGCCCCGCCGCCCAGGCCACTGTTGAAGGCCTTGAGCGTGGCCTCGATCCCCAGGCCGCCGGTGAGGCCGCCCACCAGCGCGCCCACGATCAGGGCGATCACTACATGCACGCGGGACAGGCTGAGTACCAGCATCACGCCTACCGCGGCAATTACTGCGTTAATCATCGTTACCTCATTACTGCGGGCAAAAACCGCGCAAAAGCCAGTGACCGACCGGAGGGCAGCACGCTGCCGACATCGGGATGAAAGAGCTTGTTGTTAGAGGGCGCGCACTTTGCAGCAGTGGGCCCGGCTTGTCAAAACCGCGGCCTGGCGCCCATCGGCACCCGGCTTCGCATGGCTCGCAGGGTCGTATGGGTCGCATGGGTCGCGAGAACGTTGAAGATCCAAACGGCTTCGTGTAGCCGCTGCCGCAGGCTGCGTACGGGCCGCAGGGCCGCAATGGTCGCAAGAACGCTGAAGGTCCGGCGGACCTTGGCGCAGCCTCGCGGGCTCGGCAGCGGCTACCCATATGGGGGTAACGGATTTCGAACGCTCGTTTAAAGAAACCCGACCAACGGCCGCTACAGTGCAAAGTCTCAGATATTTATCGAATAAAGGACGTCTCCATGTCGCTCAGACAACTTTCCATCCAATGGAAGATCACCTTGCTGGCCGGACTCTGCCTGTTGGGCATCGTGTCGCTGTTGGTGGGGCTTTCGCTGTATCGCATGGAGCACAGCTCCGAGATGGTCAAGGCCTCGAGCATGGAGATGCTCAACGAAGCCGCCCAGGCCCGGATCGAGGCCCAGGGCGAAGTCCAGGCCCTGGGGATCCGCCAGCAGTTCATGGATGCCTATCAATACGGCCACGGTTTCTCGCGCCAGGTGCTGTTCCTGCGTGAACAGGCCGAGAAGCGCTTCCTCGATGCCTTCGACCTGCGCGAGGACCTGACCCGCCAGGTCAAGTCGGCACTGCAGGCCAACCCCGACCTGCTGGGCCTGTCCCTGGTGTTCGAGGCCAACGCCCTGGACGGCAAGGACAGCCTGTTCAACGGCCAGACCGAACTGGGCAGCAATGAGCAAGGCCGCTTCGCCCTGTACTGGTCGCAACCGACCCCGGGCCAGCTGACCGCCATGGCGCTGCCGGAAAGCGACATGAGCAATACCCGCACCGGCCCCAGCGGCCAGCCGGCCAATGCCTGGTTCACCTGCCCGCGCAGCACCCTCAAGCCCTGCGTGATCGAGCCCTACTTCTATGACATCGCCGGGCAGAAGGTGCTGATGACCAGCATCGTCTTTCCGCTACTGGTGGACGGCAAGGTCATCGCCTCGCTGTCGGTGGACATCAACCTCAACAGCCTGCAGGCGGTCAGCCAGAACGCCAGCCGCAAGCTCTACGCCGGCCAGACCAACGTCAGCATCGTCAGCCCCGAAGGCCTGCTGGCCGGCTACAGCCCCGACGCCAGCAAGCTCAGCCAGCGCCTGGACAGTGTCGACAGCGCCAACGGCGCCGAGCTGATCCGCCAGCTGGCCAGCAGCACCCAGACCCGCAGCCTGCACAACAACCACGAGCTCAAGGTACTGGCGCCGTTCACCCCGATCCCCGGCGGCAAGCCCTGGGGCGTGCTGCTGGACGTGCCGGAAAAGGTCCTGGTGGGTCCGGCCGAGGCACTGAAGAACGAACTGGATGCCAGCAACAGCAGCGGCACCCTGATGGAGCTGGGCCTGGGCCTGCTGGCTGCGGTGGTCGGCCTGTTGCTGGTATGGCTGATGGCCCGCAGCGTGACCCGGCCGATCCTTGGCGTGGCCGCCATGCTCCAGGACATCGCCAGCGGCGAAGGCGACCTGACCCGCCGCCTGAACTACGACAAGCAGGATGAACTGGGGCAACTGGCCGGCTGGTTCAACCGCTTCCTGGACAAGCTGCAACCGATCATCGCCGAGGTCAAACGCTCGGTGCAGGACGCCCGGGGCACCGCCGACCAGTCGTCGGCCATCGCCACCCAGACCAGCGCCGGCATGGAGCAGCAATACCGCCAGGTGGACCAGGTGGCGACCGCATCCCACGAAATGAGCGCCACGGCCCAAGACGTGGCCCGCAGCGCCGCCCAGGCCGCCCAGGCTGCCCGGGATGCCGACCAGGCGACCCAGCAGGGCCTGACCGTGATCGACCGCACCACCCGCGCCATCGACCTGCTGGCCGCCGACATGAGTACCGCCATGGGCCAGGTCGAAGGCCTGGCCAGCGACAGCGAGCAGATCGGCTCGGTGCTGGAGGTCATCCGCACCATCGCCGAGCAGACCAACCTGCTGGCTCTCAACGCCGCCATCGAAGCGGCCCGGGCCGGGGAAGCCGGGCGTGGTTTCGCGGTAGTGGCCGATGAAGTGCGCAACCTGGCCCAGCGCACCCAGGAATCGGTGGAAGAAACCCGCCAGGTGATCGAGCAGTTGCAGAACGGCACCCGTGATGTAGTGGCGTCCATGGGCAATAGCCATCGCCAGGCCCAGGGTAGTGTCGAGCAGGTGGAACAGGCGGTGACCGCCTTGCGCCAGATCGGCGATGCGGTGACGGTGATCAGCGACATGAACCTGCAGATCGCCAGCGCCGCCGAGCAGCAGAGCGCCGTGGCCGAGGAGATCAACAGCAACGTGGCGACCATCCGCGACGTCACCGAATCGCTGTCGGAACAGGCCAACGAGTCGGCGCGGGTCAGCCAGTCGCTGAACAGCCTGGCCAACCAGCAGCAGGGCCTGATGGACCAGTTCCGCGTCTGACCCTGCAACCGCTGCCGAGGCCGCGATAAAGCGCACAGGGCCTTCGGTGCCATCGAAGGCGACGTCCTCTTCGGAGTCGATCGCCGCCTTCGACCGCCGCGACGCCGCCAGCCCGGCATCCGGCAGCAGCGCAAAGTGGCCCCTGCAAGCTCAGCGCCGGGGCAACTCGATCTCTACCCGCAGGCCGCCCAGGGGGCTTTGCCCAAGGCTCAGGCGGCCGCCCCAGGCCTCGACGATATCGCGCACTATGCCCAGGCCCAGGCCGTGGCCGTCGGTCTGTTCATCCAACCGGGCGCCACGGCTGAATACTTCATCCCGGCGCTGCTCCGGAATCCCCGGGCCATCGTCGTCCACCGCCAGGCAAAAGCCCGCGGCACCCTCCTCGACCTGCAGCCGCACTTGCGCATCCGCCCACTTGCAGGCGTTGTCCAGCAGGTTGCCCAGCAGCTCCAGCAGGTCCTCGCGATCCCAGGGCAGGCGCAGCCCCGGCGCCGCGTGGTAGCTGAGCTCCAGGTGCTCGCCATGGATCATGTTCAAGGTCGCCAGCAGCCCCGGCAACTCGGCATCGCACTCGAACAGCGCGCCGGGTAGCGCATCGCCGGCCAGCCGCGCCCGGTTCAATTCGCGGTTGAGCCGCGACTGCACCTGTTCCAGCTGCTCCAGAAGAATCTGCCGCACCTGCGGCTGGCCCGCCAGCTTCGGCCCCGAGGCCAGGCTCAGCAGCACCGCCAGGGGCGTCTTCAGGGCGTGCCCGAGGTTGCCCAGGGCATTGCGCGAACGCTTGAGACTGTCTTCGGTGTGCGCCAGCAAATGGTTGACCTGGGCCACCAGCGGCTCCAGCTCAACCGGTACCTGGGCATCGAGCTGGGAGCGCTGGCCCAGTTGCAGCTGGGCGATCTGCTCGCGGGCCGTCTCCAACGGACGCAAGGCCCGGCGCACGGTCAGGCGCTGCAGCAGCAGAATCAGCAACAGCCCCGCCAGGCCCAGCCCGAGGCCGATCTGGCGCATGCGCTGGAAGCTCTCGCGCACCGGGGTGTAGTCCTGGGCCACGCTGATGCTGATGGCCTGGCCGAAGCGCTTGTAATCGCTGCGCAGCACCAGCAGTTGCTGGCCCTCGGGGCCCAGTTGCAGGTTGCCTTGCAGCCCGGCCTGCTCCAATTGCGGCAGGTCCTGGTCCCACAGCGAGCGGGAGCGCCAGTGCACGTTGGCGAAGTCGATACGAAAGTAATGCCCGGAGAACGGCCGCTGGTAGGCCGCCGACAGCCGCCGCTCATCCAGCTGCAAACCTTGCGGACCGCGAACCAGGGCCAGCAGCAGGCTTTCGCTGGCGTTGCGCAGGCCAGCCTCCAGGTAGCGTTGCAGGCCCACCTCGAACAACCACAAGCTGGTCTGCGCCAGCGCCAGCCCGACCACCAGCATCACCCCCACCAGGCCCAGGCTCAGGCGGCGCTGGATCGACCTCACGAGGCCGCCCCGCCGAACAGGTAGCCCTGGCCCCGACGGGTTTCGATGACGCTGCGCCCCAGTTTGCGGCGCAAATGGTTGACGTGGACTTCCAGCACGTTGGAATCGCGCTCGGTCTCGCCGTCATAGAGGTGTTCGGCCAGGTGGCTTTTGGAGAGGATCTGCTGCGGATGCAGCATGAAGTAGCGCAGCAAGCGGAATTCCGCCGCGGTCAGCTGCACGTCCTGGCCATCGCGCACCACGCACTGGCGGCCTTCGTCCAGGTGCAAGCCGGCGGCCTGCAGGGTCTGCTGGTTGGCCTGGCCATGGGACCGGCGCAACAAGGCCTGGACCCGCAGGTGCAGTTCTTCGGGATGGAACGGCTTGCTCAGGTAATCGTCGGCGCCGGCCTTGAGCCCTTCGATACGCTCGGCCCAGGAGCCCCGGGCCGTGAGGATCAGCACCGGGGTGGCCAGGCCTTCGGCACGCCATTGGCGCAGCACGTCCAGGCCCGGCACCCCGGGCAGGCCCAGGTCGAGGATGATCAGGTCATAGGGTTCGCTGGCCCCCTGGTACAGGGCATCGCGGCCATCGGCCAGCCAGTCCACGGCGTAGCCCTGGCGGTTCAGGCCCTCGAGCAACTCGTCGGCCAGGGATACATGGTCTTCCACCAGCAGCAGGCGCATCAGTCGTCTTCCTCGTCTTTCAACAGGCGCCCGGTGGCGGCCTCCAGGTCCAGCTCGCGGACCACGCCGTCCACGGTCAGCAACTCGACTTCATAGATGTATACGTCGTGTTTTTCTTCCAGTTCGGCCTCCAGCAGCTTGGCCCCGGGATAACGGTCCATGGCTTGTTGCAGCAGCTGCTCCAGGGGCAGGATCACCCCTCGCTGGCGCAGGCGCAGGGCCTCGTCCTGGTCCAGGTCGCGGGCCACCGCCAGCGAGCAGAACAACAACAGCGCCAGGGCCAGCCGGCTGCCGAGGGGCAATCTCCGATTCATTACGTGTCCTGATGATCCTTGAGTACCTGGCCGCTCACGGCGTCCAGTTCCAGGTCCCACTCCAGCCCCTGCGGGTCGCGCAGCTCGACCTGGTAGATGTACTTGCCGTACTCCTCTTCCAGCTCGGTTTCGCTGATGCTCGCCCCAGGATGCCGGGACAGGGCCATGGCATTGAGTTTTTCAAAGGAGGCAATGGTACCAGCGTCGCGCAGGCGCAGGGCTTCGTCGGGGCCCAGGTCGCGGGCATGGGCCAGGCTCGCGGTGAGGGCGATCAGGGTGGTGGCGAACAGGGCGGTCAGGGTCTTCATGGCAGGTCTCCAAGGCAGTGGCCAATGGCCAATGTTGTCCACGATACCCGGGGCAACTTAATTGAAGCTGAATCTGCCGCAGCGCCCTGACAGAACTTTCATTCGGCCCCCACGGGCAGGGTTCTCTATACTCGGCGACTGATTCGACAACGAGCCCGGTATGACCGCCATCCACATCAAGTTCGCCGCCCTGACCCTCAAGGCCGGCCCGCGCGCCTTGGCGCGCATCCGCCGCCAGGGCCTGCACGCCGGTGAAGTCGGCACCTTGCCCGGCGCTGCCGGCGGTCCCAAGGCCCTGGGCATCCAGGGCCTGGACCTGGCGCTGTTCGGCGAATGGTTGCCCGGGGTGCCCCGCGAACGTTCGCTGATCGGCGCCTCGGTGGGTTCCTGGCGGTTCGCCAGCGCCTGCCTGCCCGATGCCGCCGCAGGCATCCGCCGCCTGGGCCAGTTGTACAACGCCCAGAGCTTCGCCAAGGGCGTGACCATGGCGCAGATCAGCCAGAGCTCGCGGCAGATGCTCGACGACCTGCTCGAAGGCCGCGATGCCAGCATCCTCGACAATCCCCACTACCGACTGAACATCATGGTGGTCAAGAGCCACGGCCTGCTCGCCGATGACCATCGCGGACGCCTGGGCCTGGGCTTGTCCTCGGTGATCGCCGACAACCTGCGCGGCCGCGCGCGGCTGTCACGGCACTTCGAGCGCCTGGTGCTGCACGACCCGCGCCTGGCCCCGCCGCTGCATGCCCTGGAAGACTTCCCCTCGCGCTTCGTCCCCTTGGATCGCGGCAACCTGCGCCAGGCGCTGCTGGCCTCGGGCTCGATCCCCATGGTCATGCAGGGCGTGCGCGAGCTACCCGGCGCCGGTGCCGGTACCTTCCGCGACGGCGGCCTGCTGGACTACCACCTGGACCTGCCCTACAGCGGCAGCGACATCGTGCTCTATCCACACTTCACCGACCGGGTGATCCCCGGCTGGTTCGACAAGACCCTGCCCTGGCGCCGGGCCAGCCCCGAGCGCCTGCGCGATGTCCTGCTGCTGGCGCCATCGCGGGAATACCTGGCGCGCCTGCCCTACGGCAAGCTGCCGGACCGCAACGACTTCAAGCGCTTCATGGGCGACGACGCCAGCCGGCAGAAATACTGGCGCAGCGCCATGGATGAAAGCCGGCGCCTGGGCGACGAGTTCCTCGAACTGGCCAGCCAGGGTCGGCTGGGCGAGCGCCTGCAGAGCCTCTGATACCCGGCATCGCTGCGGCAAAACCCTTTGATCAGGGTTTTTCCGTAACCGGGGGCAAGCTGATAAACTCGCCGACTGCCTCAATTCGCCCCAGGGCGATGCCATCCGACAGAGCTGACCGATACCGTGGAAATCTTCAAAGAATTTACCTTCGAATCCGCCCACCGCCTGCCTTTCGTGCCTGAAGGCCACAAGTGCGGCCGCCTCCATGGCCACTCGTTCAAGGTGGCGATCCACTTGAGCGGCGAGGTCGATCCGCATACCGGCTGGATTCGCGACTTCTCGGAAATCAAGGCCATCTTCAAGCCGCTGTACGAGCGCCTGGACCACAACTACCTGAACGATATCCCGGGCCTGGAAAACCCCACCAGCGAAGTCCTCGCCAAGTGGATCTGGAACGAGCTCAAGCCCCTGCTGCCGGAACTCAGCGCGATCCGCATCCACGAGACCTGCACCAGCGGTTGCATCTATCGCGGCGAATGAGCCGACCTGAAACCACCCCACGGGGTGGTTTTTTCATGCCTATGCTTGCCCCACTCCCGCCTCCCGAGCATTCGCGCCATGCCCTCGACCCCACCACCGACCATCCGCCCCGCCGCGCCACCTGACCTGGCCGCCATCGAACGCATCGCCAAGAACGCCTATGCGCCCTATATCGCGCGGCTCGGCCGGGAACCGGCGCCCATGCTCGAGGACTATTCCTGCCTGGTACTGGCCCGGCAGGTCTGGGTCCTGGAGGAGCAAGATGCGATCGCCGGCTTCGTCGTCCTGCTCGATGCCCAGGAAGCCCTGCTGCTGGACAACCTGGCAGTCAGCCCCGAGGCCCAGGGCCGTGGTCATGGCCGCCAGCTGCTGGCCTTTGCCGAACGACAGGCCCTGGCCGCCGGTCACAGTTGCGTGCGCCTCTACACCAACCAGGCGATGACCGAGAACATCGCCCTCTACGGCCGCCATGGCTACGTGGAAACCCACCGCGCGGTGGAGAACGGGCTGCACCGGGTGTACATGAGCAAACCGCTGGACTGAACCGCACAGGAGTTCCCATGCCGCCACGTATCTACCTCGCAGGCTTCGATGTGTTCCGCGCCGATGCGCAGGACCATGGCGAGTACCTCAAACGGCTGTGCCAGGCCCAGGGCCTGCACGGGCTGTTTCCCCTGGACCACCAGGCACCGCCAGAGCTGTCGCCGGCGGCCACCGCGCAATGGATCTGCCGGCAGAACCTGCAGATGATCCGCGACTGCACGGCGCTGCTGGCCAACCTCAACGATTTTCGCGGCCTGGAGCCCGACTCCGGCACCGCCTTCGAAGTCGGCGCGGCCATCGCCCTGGGCAAGCCGGTGTGGGCCTACTTCAGCGGTCCCGCCACCCTGCGCCAGCAAGTGCCCCACGACGCCTGCGGCCGGGATGCCCAGGGCCTGCTGGTGGAGGACTTCGAGCTGCCGCGCAACCTGATGCTGGCCTGCACCTGGAGCGGCCTGAGCACCACGGTGCAGTCCGCGATCAGCGAACTCGGGCAATGGCTGGCGCGTACAACCCCGGCTTGATCCCTGGGCCATGACGGTCTAAAACAACTCTCTTCGCCTTGAAGTCGCAGGAGCCCTCCCATGGAAAGCAGCTGGCTGACCCACGCCAAACGCCTGCAGGCCATCGCCTCCACCGGCCTGCATTTCTGCAAGGATGCCCACGATCGCGAGCGCTACCGGGAAGTCGCCGAGATCGCCCACCAGATGCTCGCGCAGCTGGGCAACGTGCCGCTGGAACGCATCACCGAACTGGTATCGGACTTCGCCCAGCGCTATTCGACGCCCATGGTGGAAGTGCGCGGCGCACTGATCGAGGACCACAAGATCCTCCTGGTACGGGAGACGACCGACGGTCTCTGGGCCTTGCCCGGCGGCTTTGCCGATGTCGGTCTGTCGGCCAGCGAGAACGTGATCAAGGAAATCCACGAAGAGGCCGGGATCGAGGTGGCCGTACGCGGCCTGTACAGCATCCGGCACAAGGCCAAGGGCCCCTACAAGGCCGACCATCGCGATTTCTACAAGCTGTATTTCCTCTGCGACCGGCAACAGCGCCGGGCACCGGTGGCCGGTAGCGAGGCCAGCGAGGCCGGCTTCTTTGCCCTGGACCAACTGCCGCCGCTATCCCAGGGGCGCACCGTGGAGCGGGACATCCACGAAGCGTTCGACTTCCACCAGGGCAAGACCGCGCGAGTGCAATTCGACTGAGCACCAGCCGATGTAAAGTGAGCTTGACACCGGTGTGTCGTTCCACCTAATGTAAAGCTCACTTTACATCAGGAGATCGCCCATGGGCGCCAAGCGTTACCTCGTGGAATTCACCTTGACCCTGCTGGCCTATATCGCCTGCGTGGTGCTCAGCAGCCATTGGCTGGAAGGCATGGCATCGGGCCCGGGCAAGATCGCCCTGGCCCTGGTACCGGTAGTGCCGATGATCGCCATGGCCCTGGCGGTGGTCCGGCAGTTGCGGCGCCTGGACGAAATGGTCCGGCGCGTCCAGCTCGAGGCCCTGGCCTTGTCCTTCGTCTGCACCGCGCTGATCACCTTCAGCTACGGCTTCCTGGAGACCGTCGGCCTGCCCAGGTTGTCGATGTTCTACGTGTGGCCGCTGATGGGCCTGATCTGGGCCCTGGCCACGGTGGTCGGCATGCGGCGCTACCAATGAACAACCAGGTACGCGAACTGCGCACCCGGCAAGGCTGGTCCCAGGCCGAGCTGGCCACCCGGCTCGAGGTGTCGCGCCAGACGGTGAACGCCATCGAGACCGGCCGCTACGACCCCAGCCTGCCCCTGGCCTTCAAGATCGCGCGGGCTTTCCAGATGCCCATCGAAGATATTTTCAGCCCGGACCCGGACTGACCTCTATCGGTGCGCCCTGGCCTGTTGCGCCGGGCTGCGCACCGTTTTACCCCAGCGTGCTTCAACGTCTTTACCCGGGGATTGGCTATAACTGCTGGAGCGCCCCGGCTCCAGCGGCGGCGTCCAGCCATGGCCGTCGAGAATGGCACGGCACCTGCAACACCGCGTCGCGCCAATCAAACCAGGGACAGGCCATGACCCAGCACGCACCCGGCAACGACTACCCCTTGAGCGAAGTCCCGCAGCATGCCCGCAAGGGCCTGGCCTCGATGGCCATGGTGCTGCTGGGCTTCACCTTCTTCACCGCGACCATGTTCGCCGGCGGCAAGCTGGGCGTGGCCTACGACTTCCCCACCCTCTTGGCGGTGATCGTCCTCGGCAACCTGCTGCTGGGGCTGTACGCCGCAATCCTGGGCTACATCGCCTTCAGCAGTGGGCTCAACTCCGCCTTGATGGGGCGCTTCTGCTTCGGCGAGCGAGGCAGCAAGCTCAGCGACCTGATCCTGGGCTTCACCCAGATCGGCTGGTATGCCTGGGGCACCGCCACCGAGCAGGTCGGCGGGCTCGACGGCCTGCTGGCACGGCAACCCAGCGGCGCACTGGACCTGTCCACCGCCATCACCCTGGTGTTCGGCACCTTCGTCAGCGGCGCGACCCAGGCCACCAACTGGACCCGGTTCTCGCGCTCGGCCAAGGTCGCCATCAGCGCCAGCCTGATCGGCTTCTTCATCGGCAACGGCCTGATGGTGCTGATCGGCGCCTATGGCGCCATCGTCTACCAGCAGCCGGACGTGGTCGAAGTCCTGCTGCTGCAGGGCTTTGCCATGGCCGCCATGGCCATGTTGCTGCTGAATATCTGGAGCACCCAGGACAACACCATCTACAACTTCGCGGTGGCCGGCTGCAACCTGCTGCGCACCGACCGACGCAAGACCGTGACCCTGGTCGGTGCCGTGATCGGTACCCTGCTGGCGATGCTCGGCATGTACGACCTGCTGGTGCCCTACCTGATCCTGCTGGGCACGGTGATCCCGCCGATTGGCGGAGTGATCATGGCCGACTTCTTCTATCGTTGGCGCGGTCGCTACCCGCGCCTGGCCCAGAGCCAGCTGCCGGTCTGGAACTGGCCGGGCCTCGGGGCCTATGGCCTCGGCACCCTGGCCGCGTTCTGCTCGCCGTGGGTCGCGCCGCTGGTGGGCATCGGTGTCGCCAGCCTGGGCTACATCCTGTTCAGGACGCTCCTGGGCGGGCGCGCGCCGATCGCCGCCGACACGGCTTGACCCGACAGCCACCCAGCGCTGTTGTCTATCCGCTGCGCCGCAGGTCTATCATGGCCTCATCCAGAACATGACCGCCGGACCAGGGCCAGGGCCCGGATCCGGCGGCAACCTTTCCGACCGCTCCGAGGAACCACCCCGATGCTGATCACCAACGCCCGCCTGCGCCACCGTGAAGGCCTGCACCAACTGCACCTGGAACACGGGCGCATCGCCCGCATCCTGCCCCAGGAGCAGCAGCCTCCGGTGCCGGCCCACGGCCCGGAGCACCTGGATGCCGGCGGCAACCTGGTGGTACCGCCTTTCGTCGAGCCACATATCCACCTGGACGCCACCCTCACCGCCGGCGAGCCACGCTGGAACATGAGCGGCACGCTGTTCGAAGGCATCGAGTGCTGGGGGGAGCGCAAGGCCAGCATCACCGCCGAAGACACCCGCACCCGGGCCCACAAGACCCTGCGCGCCCTGGCCGCCCATGGCATCCAGCAGGTGCGTACCCATGTCGATGTCACCGACCCCGACCTGACCGCGCTCAAGGCCATGCTCGAAGTCCGCGAGCAGGCCCGGCACCTGGTGGACTTGCAGATCGTCGCCTTTCCCCAGGAAGGCATCGAGTCGTTTCGCAATGGCCGCCAACTGATGGAGCAAGCCATTGCCCTGGGGGCCGACGTGGTGGGCGGCATCCCGCATTTCGAATACACCCGCGACCAGGGCGTGAGTTCGGTGAAGTTCCTCATGGACCTGGCCGAACGCACCGGCTGCCTGGTGGACGTGCATTGCGACGAGACCGATGACCCGCACTCGCGCTTTCTCGAGGTGCTGGCCGAAGAGGCTCGCAGCCGCGACATGGGCTCGCGGGTCACCGCCAGCCACACCACGGCCATGGGTTCCTACGACAACGCCTACTGCGCCAAGCTGTTCCGCTTGCTGGGGCATTCCGGGATCAGCTTCGTCTCCTGCCCGACCGAGAGCATCCACCTGCAGGGCCGCTTCGACACCTTTCCCAAGCGCCGCGGGGTCACCCGGGTCAAGGAGCTGCTGGATGCGGGCATGAACGTCTGCTTCGGCCAGGACTCCATCGTCGACCCCTGGTATCCCCTGGGCAACGGCAACATCCTGCGGGTGCTGGAAGCCGGTTTGCACATCTGCCACATGCTCGGTTACAGCAACCTGCAAGGCGCCCTGGACCTGGTCACCGACAACAGCGCCAAGGCCCTGGCCCTGGGCGATGGCTACGGCCTGGAGGAGGGACGCCCGGCGAACCTGCTGATCCTGTCCGCCGACAGCGACTACGAAATGCTCCGCAGCCAGGGCCTGCCGCTGTATTCGATCCGCCACGGCAAGGTGCTGATGCAACGCCAGATGGCCCAGGTGCAGTTGCAGGACACCCCGCTGTAGCCCAGGGCCGCGGCGCAGCCTCGCCAACTCGACGACGGCTACAGGGACATGCGCTGGGCGGTGCCGAACAGGCTCACGCGGCGCAGCACTCCATCGCACTCTTCCAGGCGCAACGGCGCGGTGCCGCCCGGCATCACCACCTGGACCTCGCCGGCCTTGACCCAACCCACTCGCCAGGCGGCGCAGGCCACGGCACTGGCACTGGTGCCGGAGGACGCCGTCGGCCCCTCGCCCCGCTCGAACACCCGGGCCACGATGCGTTGCCCCGATTCGCGCGCCGCCCATTGCAGGTTGACCCCGGCCGGGCACGGCTCGCCACTGCCCACCGGCAAGGCGAAGGCCGTGGCGGTCAGGCTCTCGGCCAGGGGCGACTCAAGCATCTGCCGGTTGTCCGGCAAGGCGCCGGCCTCATCCACCAGGGTCACGCAATGGGGATTGCCGACCCGCACGAACTGGCTGTATTCCCATTGCGGGTTCAAGGCCTGCAACGGGCTGACCTGGCTCAGTTGGCGTCCATTGAACGTCACTGCCTCGACGCCCAGGGCCGCCACCGCCTCGGGACCGAACGCCGGTTGCCCGAGATCCAGCCAGAAGCCCTGCACACCCGTCACCTGGGCTGGCTCCACGACCGTGGCCACTGGCGAGAGGCCGGCGCCCTGGTCGTGATGGACCTGCAACACAGTCTGCCCCGGGTCCGGCAGCAACCCTTGCTCGGTGAGGGCCTGGGAGAAGATCGTCAGGCCGTTGCCGCTGCGCTCGGCCAGGGTGCCGTCGGTGTTGACGATCAGCAGGTCGAACGGCGCCGCCTCCTGGAACGGCCCCACCAGCAGGCCATCGCTGCGGTGGGCCTTGGCTCCGGCCGGGCGGCTGCCCGGCGCCCAGTCGCACAAGGCGGCGATGGCCTGCTCGGCCCATAGCCGTCGATCCCGCGCCGCCTGGGCCGCAGTGCCCGGCAGGGCCACCCCCAGGCGCCGCAACGCCGCCGGCGAGACCACGCCATAGATATTGCCCCGTGCATCGTAGAACGCCGCCATCGCCCCATCTCCGAAAAAACCAGCCGCTGACATTACGACCAATGCCGCGGCTGTACCAGAGGATCGATCAGCGAATCGGCAGGGCCATCGGCCGGATCGGCGCCGCATCGGCACCCCGCAGCTTGAGCGAGGCACCGATGAAGGCGAACTGGTAGACCTTGTCCCGGGCCAGGCCCTCGAGATTCACCAACTCCATGATCGGCGCGCCCTGCATCGCCAGCAGATAGGTGTGCAGTGGCAGATAGTTGCCCTCGACCTCGGACGGGAAGGTCTCGAAGCTCAGGTTGTCGGCCCCCACCACCATGGCACCGCCCTCTTCCACCAGGAACTTGGCGGCATCCAGGCTCAGGCCCGGCGGGTTGGCCATGTACACCTGGGCGTTCTCGTAGTCACGCATGCGCCCGGTGCGGATCAACACCACATCGCCCTTCTCCAGGGCCACCTTCTGCTTGGCCAGGGCCTGCTTGAGATCGGCGCGGGTCACCCGATAGCTGTCGGCCAACTGGTCCAGGCCCTTGGCCGCGGCCACATCGATCATCACCCCACGGGCAATGATCGGTGGCAGCTTCTCGGCCCCGGTGACGTTCCAGCCCCGGTCGCCCAGGTGTTGGTCGGCGCGGAAGCCGTTCCAGATCTTGCCGTTGAGCCCGAAGTGGTTGAGGGCGTCGATATGGGTGCCCATGTGGGCGTACATCGACACCGCCGAACCGCTGTAGCTGACGTGCTGGTTCATCGGCTCGCCGACCTGCATCGGGTCGGCGATCACATTGCCGTGGGGGGTGTGGGTCATCCACATCTGGTACGGCGGATCGCCGGCGGCCTGCCAGCTGGGCATGCCGACGAAGTAGTCCACCGCCAGGTCGTAGGCCTGCTCGCCGCTGACCCGGGACATGATCGCCGCTCGCGATTCGGGGGTGATCAGGTTCAGGCGGCCGATCTCGTCCTTCGGCCCCCAGGGGCTGATGCCCACGTCTGGCTGCTGCGCGGTGGCGGCGCTGCAAGCGGCGCTGGCGAGCGACAGGGCGAGGACCCCGGGAAGGATTTTCGACATTGCGCGGATACCCATGACAACACTCCTTTGAAATAGAAGTGGCCATGGTATTGGGCGGCTATTCAGAGATAATCAGCCGATTGGTGAATAGATATTCAACTCAAGGGAAACAATATGGATGTACTGATGGCCATGCGCACCTTTCGCCGGGTGGTGGAACGCGCCAGTTTCAGCCTCGCCGCCGCCGACCTCGGGCAGTCCACCGCCGCGGTGAGCAAGCAGGTCCGGCAGTTGGAAGAGCGCCTGGGCAGCTTGTTGATCTTGCGTACCACCCGGCGCATGAGCCTGTCGGAAGCCGGGCAAAGCTACTTCACCGAGTGCTGCCACCTGCTGGACGAACTGGACGCCCTGGAACGCGCCACCCAGGCCGGATCGAGTGAGCCCGGCGGGCGCCTGCGGGTCAACGCGCCGCTGTCGTTCGGGCTCAAGGTGCTGTCGCCGATCCTGGTGGCCTTCATGCAGCGCTATCCGCAACTGCAAGTGGACCTGACCCTCAACGACCAGGTGCTGGATGTGGTGGGCGAGGGTTTCGACGTGTCGCTGCGGATCCGCCGCCAACTGGAAGACTCATCGCTGATCGCCCGCCACCTGGGCCAGGTCGAGCAGGTGATCTGCGCCGCGCCGGCCTACCTCCAGGCCCAGGGCACGCCGGTGGGCATCGCCGACCTGCACCGGCATCGCTGGCTGGCCTATCGCCTGGCCGAGCACCCCGGGCGCTGGCAACTGGAAGGTCCCGAAGGGCAAACCCGGCTGGAGCTGCCGGTGCACTTCGCGGTGGACAACAGCCTGATGCTGGCCGACATGCTGGTGGCCGGCCTGGGCATCGGCGCCCTGCCCGGCTTCGTCGCCCAACCGCTGCTCGACAGCGGCCAGTTGCAGCGGCTGTTGCCGGAACAAAGCCTGCCCAGCCGGCACATCTATGCCCTGTATCCCAGCCAGAGGCACCTGTCGCAGAAGGTCCGGGTATTCGTCGACTTCCTGGTCCAGGCCCTGCAGCAAGGCTGAGTCTCAGGCGGTGGGGACTTCCAGCCCGACCTTGACCCGGTTCATCGCCACCAGGGTCTTGAAGCGCTTGACGTTGGCGTTGTCGAAGAACAGCTCGCGGGTCAGCTGGTTGTACTGGCCCATGCTGCGCACGCAGAAGATCAGCACGAAGTCGCACTCGCCGGCCACGTAGTAGCACTGCTGGACCTGGGGACAGGCCTGGAAGCTGCGCTTGAGCGCATCGAGCTGGTCGACCCGCTCACTCTCCACCTCCACCTCGACGATGATGCTCAGCTCATGGCCCAGGGCATCGGGGGCGACCACCGCCGTATAGCGTTCGATCACCCCTTCCTCGGCCAGGCGCTTGAGGCGCCGGTTGACCGCTGCGGTGGACAGGTTGACCCGCAACCCCAGTTCGCTCTGCGCGGTGCTGGCATCGCGCTGCAGCTCGGCGAGCAGCTTGAGGTCGTAGGCGTCGAGGCTGGTGGTCATGATGGGGCTCCGGGTACGGCAGGCATGGGTGGAATGATATTGCGCGACGGCGCGCGATTATGCGTAACCGACGCCCGGCCTGCGCAAGTTTATTCCGGCCCTGCGAGCTGGTTCGGTGGCAGCTTCAAGCACTTGCCGGCTCCTGCGCTGCGTCCGGAGGAAGGGTTGCCCGGGCAGCACGGCACCTGTTCCACGCCCCTGGGCTGATCGACCGCGACGCCATCGCGAGCAGGACTGGCCTGGTGATTTCTGCAACCTTGGCTCGCCAGATTTGTCACAATCCCCGACTCGGCCGCATGGGGTGCCCTGCGCTACCTGGCGGCCGGCAGCGAACGGCTCGACCGCAGGCGGCCGGCTAATCCGCCGCCGTGGGCGGTTCAGGCAACCGCCCCATGGCCGGCCCTGGATGTCCGTTCGCCCATGCTCCTGATCAATATTGAAGACGCCACCGACACTGCCCCTACCAACACAGGGTCGGCGAAACGGCACGAGCGGCGCCCCCCGCACAATGCCCGGCCAGCAAGGATTTTTATGACTGCCAGCAACACCCACTTCCAGGCCACCCCCGGCCGCCTCGAACAGATGTCCACCCGCGTGGCCTATTTCATCGCCGGGTTCGGCATCGCCGCCTGGGCGCCGCTGGTGCCCTACGCCAAGAGCCGGGCCGGACTCGACGAAGGCACCCTGGGCCTGTTGCTGTTGTGCCTGGGCGTGGGCTCGATCCTGGCGATGCCCATTGCCGGCGCACTGGCCGCGCGCCATGGTTGCCGGCGGGTGATGGCCGCCGGCACCTTGCTGATCTGCATTGCCCTGCCCTTGCTGGCGACCCTGGCGTCGGCGCCGTCGCTGATGTTCGCCCTGTTCATGTTCGGCGCCGGGCTCGGCACCGTGGATTCCACGGTCAACCTGCAAGCGGTGATCGTCGAGCGAGCCAGCGGCAAGACCATGATGTCGGGGTTCCACGGCATGTTCAGCCTCGGCGGGATCGTCGGCGCCGCTGGCGTCAGCGCCCTGCTGGGCCTGGGTTTGTCGCCCCTGGGAGCGACCCTGGCGGCGGTGGCACTGATGCTGCTGGCCCTGGCCAAGTCCGCGCCGCACATGCTGCCCTACGGCAGCCAGAGCTCGGGACCGGCCTTTGCCGTGCCCCACGGCGTGGTGCTGTTCATCGGGTGCCTGTGCTTCGTGGTGTTCCTGGCCGAAGGCGCGGTGCTGGACTGGAGCGCGGTGTTCCTCACCGCCGAGCGCGGCCTGGATACCGCCTACGCCGGCCTGGGTTATGCCGCCTTCGCCCTGACCATGACCGCCGGGCGCTTGACCGGCGATGCCATCGTCCATCGCCTGGGCGCCCGTCGGGTGATCTTCATCGGTGGTGCCACCGCGGCGGCCGGCATGCTGCTGGCCACCCTGGCCCCGGCCTGGGAAGCGGCGCTGCTGGGGTACGCCCTGGTGGGCGCGGGATGCTCGAACATAGTGCCGGTGCTGTACACCGCGGTGGGCAAGCAGAAGGTCATGCCCGAGGCCATCGCCGTCCCGGCCATCACCACCCTGGGTTACGCCGGCATCCTCGCCGGGCCGGCGGTGATCGGCTTCATCGCCCATGGCAGCAGCCTGAGCGCGGCCTTCGGCCTGATCGCCGCGGCGCTCTTGGCAGTGGCCGCCAGCAGCAAGGTGCTCAAGGTCTGAGCCCCCGGCCATCTAGCCGCTGCTGAGCCTGCGAAGCTGCGCACAGGGGCGCAGCACCCGCAGGCCTCGCACCCGGCGTGCCAGGCCCGACGCGCCGACGACACCAGCGTCTGCTGCGCAGCCGTACGCAGCCTGCGATAGCGGCTACACGAAGCCAGTAGCGGCGGCACGTCTCAGAAACCGACGCTGGCCTGGACGAAGAAGGTCCGTGGCGCGCCCACGTAGATCCCCGAGTTGTTGTCGCTGGAGCGGGTGTAGTACTGGCGGTCGAAGACGTTCTTCACCCCGGCGCCCAGCTTCAGGTTCGACAGCTGCGGGCCGAAGTCATAGCCCCCACGGATGTTCCACAGCACATAACCGGGCATGTCGCCGTACTGGCCGTCGGCGCTGCCCTCGGTGATGTAGTTGCCGGTGAAGCTGCCATTGCTCTTCACCCCGGTACCTGGCGAACGCTGCCCGGACTGGGCGAAGGCATCGATGTTGTAGGTCCAGTGGTCGATGTCGTAGCGCAACCCGAGAGTGGCCACCTGGCGCGAGTAGAACGGCAGGTCGCGGCCCTTGAAGCCGGGGATCTCGCCTTCGTAGCTGGCCCGGGTATAGGTGAAGCCGGCGCTGGCGGTCAGCCCTTGCAGCCGTGGGTCCAGGGCTGCGAGATCGTAGTGCATGGAGGTTTCCACACCCTGGTGCTTGGTGGCGCCGAGGTTGGTCCAGCCCACGTCGTTGCTGATGTATTGCAGTTCATCGTCGAAGTCGATGTAGAACAGGGTCACCTCGCCACCCCAGACATCGTCGTTGTAGCGCGTGCCGATTTCGTAGGTCTTGGCCTTTTCCGGGCTCAGGCCGTTGGCGGTCTGGTCGCCTTGGCCGCCCTGGCCCAGCTGGAAGTACTGCAGGCTGCCGAAGGAGGTCTCGTAGTTGGCGAACAGCTTCCAGGCGTCGGACAGGTGATACATCACGCTCAGGGCCGGCAGCGCCTCGTTGCTGTCGATGCTGCGGCGCTTCTCCTGGACCCGCACGCCATCGGTGCCCGGCACCGGCCGGTCATGCCAACGGGTGCTGATGTCCTCGAAGCGGATCCCCGGGGTGATGGTCCAGTTGCCGACGTCGATCTTGTCGTCGATGTAGTAGGCATGGGCCTCGGTGCCGCCGGTACGGTCCTGGTAGACGTGGCCATCGGCATCCTTGGTCAGCACCGGCTGGTTGTTCACCAGGGCCACGCGGCTGGCCTGCTCATGCATGCCTTCCTTCAGGTAGCGGTAGCCCACACTCACCTCCTGGGTGGTGGGCCCGAGGTCGAACACATGGGACACCCGGGGCTCGATGCCGAAGGTGTAGTAGGTGCGCGGGTAGGACACCAGGGTCTTCTGGTCGCGGGCGGCGATGTTGCTGCCACGGAAGCTGTCGGAGTAGTAGGTCAGCACCTCGAACTGGGTACGGTCGTCCACCTGGCGCAGGTACTTGAACGACACATCCTTGCGCCGGCCACTGAAGTTGTCCCAGTCCCGGTCGGAGTCGTAGGGGTGGGCGTCGTACTGCTTCTGGGTCAAGCCGCCGGGCATGTCGGCGGTGGCATCGTAGTAATGCAGGTTCAGCGAGAAATCGTCCTGATCCGTGGGTGCCCAGTGGGTCTTGAGGATCACGTCGTCGATGTCGTTGCCATTGTTGCGCTCGCGGTAGCCGTTGCCATTGACCCCGGAATACAGCAGCGCCACCCCCAGGCCGTTGTCGGCGGTACCGCCGAGGAACGCCGTGTCGATGTGCTTCCAGCCGCCACGCTGGGAGGTTTCCAGGGTGGTGCCGATTTCCCCGGTCGCCTGCTCCGGGATGGCCCGGGTCACGAAGTTGATCACCCCGCCAACGTTCTGTGGCCCGTAGCGTACCGAACCGGCGCCGCGCACCACATCGATGCTGTCCAGGTTGCCCGAGGAAATCGGTGCCATGGACAACTGCGGCTGGCCGTAGGGCGCGAAGGCCGCCGGCACACCGTCGATCAGCACCGTGGAGCGCGGCGACAGGCGCGAGGTCAGGCCGCGCACGCCGACGTTCAGGGCGATATCGCTGCCGCCGGTACCGTTGGCGTCCTGCACCTGCACCCCCGGCACCCGGCGCAACACATCGCCGACATTCATCGCGCCCTGCTCGACCATGGCCTCGCGGCGGATCACCGTGCGTGCCCCCGGATGGTTCTGGACTTTCTCGGCATCGGCATCGGCCAACCAATCGCCCACCACGCTGATGCTGGTGGAGTCCAACTGCAGGCTACCGGCGGCAGCCGGGGCCGGGGCCGGGCTCAAGGTCACCGAGCTGCCGTCGATCCGGTACTGCAGGCCACTCCCCTGGAGCAACTGGCCCAGGGCCTGCTCCGGGGAGAGGTTGCCGTCCACCGCCGGGGCCTGCTTGCCGGCCACCAGCTCGGGGCTGAAGAACAGTTGCAGTGAAGTCTGCAAACCCAGCTGGCCCAGGGCCTGGCCCAAAGGCTGGGACTGGATGTGGATGGCATTGGTGCCCTGTGCGGCCTGGGCCTGGGGCAATGCGGCCGACACCGCCAGGGCCAGCGCCAGAGGCAGCCAGCGGCGGGTGGGCAAGGGTGATACGGCAGGAAGAACGGTTATTTTTGTCACGTCGGCGGCTGTCCTGTGGATCGCACCAGGGTGCGTCTGTTAATGCAAACCAGTTGCGTTGGACAAGAAGACGACGAACTGAAAAAAAACCTGAATCTAACGGGAAAAAATTTCCTGGCTGCCGTCGGCCCGGGTGCGTACCGCCACCGGCAGGACGCTCGGCAGGGCTTTTAGCAGGGCGTCGGTGTCATCGGACTTGAATACGCTGGTCAGGCGCAACTCACCCAGCGCCGGGCTGGCCAGGTGCAACGGCTGCTGGCGGTAGCGCGCGACCTCGGCCAGCACATCGGCCAGCCGGGCGTTGTCGAACACCAGCTTGCCGTGGCGCCAGGCCGTCGAATTCTCGGGATTCACCGCGTAGGCCGTGGCCACCCGGCCCTGGGCGTCGACATGGGTCCCAAGGCCCGGGGTCAGGGTGATGAAGTCATCGGCGCCAGCCTGTCGGCCCTGGACCCTGACCCGCCCCTGGGCCACCACGACCCGGGTCTGTTGCGGGTCGCGGCGCACGTCGAAACGGGTCCCGGTCACCGTGACCTTGCCCGGGCCGGCATTCACCACGAAGGGTCGGGCGCTGTCGTGCTCGACGCTGAACAGGGCCTCGCCCTCCTCCAGTTCCACCAGGCGCTGGTCCTGGGCATAACGGACCTGAAGCCGGCTGCGGCTGTTGAGTTCGACCTGCGAGCCGTCGGGCAAGGCCACCAAGCGCCGCTCGCCCAGGGCAGTGGCGAAGCTGGCGCTATAGGAAGTCGTCGGGCCCAGGCCGCTGAACGTACCCAGGGCCACCGCCACGGCCAGCACCGCAGCGGCCGCGGCGACACGCAACCACGGGCGCCGCCTGCCGGTAGCCGCAGGCTCGGCGCACAGGGCCCGCAAGCGTGCCGCCGGCACCAGCTCGGCAGCGGCCCACAACGACTGCAGCACTTGCCACTCATGGTGGTGTTGCGGGTGTTCGGCCAGCCAGTGCTGGAAATCCGCCTGTTGCTCCTGGCTCAGCCCGGGCTCTTGCAGGCGCACGAACCACTGCGCCGCCTCATCGCGAACCTTGGCCTGTCCACAGGCACAAGCGCGGCTGTCCATCATGCGGAATCCTGTTTGGCAGAGGGTGAAGAAACCTTGCGACTCATGGCAGCGGCCCATCCAGGCGCTCGCGCAGGTGCCGCAGGGTGCGGATCATATACTTTTCCACCATGTTTTTTGACAGCCCCAGGCGCTCGGCGATCTCGGCCTGGGTCAGGCCCTCGATCTTCTGCCAGACGAACACCTTGCGGCAGTTCACCGGCAATTCGCCCAGGGCCCGCTCGACGGACGCGGCCAACTGCAACGCATGCATGAAATGTTCGGGATCGCCGCTGGGCGACACACCAAGCTGGGCCTGGTGTTCTTCCAGGCCGGCGCGCCGGTCTTCACGGCGAAAAGCATCCACGGCGATATTGCGCGCGGTCTGGTGCAGGTAGGCCCGCGGCTGTTGCACGCTGGCGGCGTCGGACTCCAGCACCCGGACGAAGGTGTCGTGGGCCAGGTCCTCGGCCTGCTGGCGATTGCGCAAGCGCCGGGTCCAGGTACCGATCAACTCTTCGTAATGCTCGAAAAAGCCTGGTCTGCGGGGCGGCTTGGCTGTCATCGCGATGCGCTGGAAAGGTGGGGCGTGAATAGTAATGCTTCGCATTAATGCCGGCAATGGACTTGCCGACCGCTCGCCTCCTAGCGGCTATAGAACCTTGGCGGCTCGACGAACAGGTGGGTTTGCCCGGCCACCAGCCAATCCCCCAGGCACGGTTGCAGGTGGGCCAGGCAGTGCAGCAACTGCCACGCCTGGGCATAGGGAAAGTCCAGCAGGCGCAGGCTCAGTCCCATGTCGCCCGGCCTTCGCGGACGCTGCGCAAGCGCAGGCTCCAGCCAAGATTGAGCCCGGCGGCGGCCAGCAGGATGGCCGCGCCGCCCAGGACCTGCAGCCAACCCAGGCGATGGCCGAAGACCAGCCAGTCCACCAGCACCGCCACCAGTGGATAGATAAACGACAGGGCCCCCACCAGCACCGTGGACAGCCGCTGGATGGCGCCATAGAGCAAGGTCGACATCAAGCCGGTGTGGACCACGCCGATGGTCACCAGGTAGAACCAGGCCTCGCCGGCGGGCGCTGGTAGCGAACCCAAGGCGAAAGGCGCGCTGAGCAGCATGCCGAGCAGCATCTGCAGCAGCACGATCAACGGCGCCGGGACTTCGCGCAGATGCTTGGTGGTAGCCGCGGCGATGGCATAGAAGAAGGCCGCGCCCAGGGCCAGGAGGATGCCAAGCAGGTAGTCGCCGCCGACCATTGCCGAGGCAGGCCGGGCACCGACGATGAACAGCATTCCGGCGAAGGCCAGGGCCAGCCAGCCGAGCTTGCCCGGCGTCAGGCGCTCACCGAACAGCAATGCCCCAAGGCCCACCAGCATGAACGGCTGGGTGTTGTAGACCACGGTGGCCACGGCGATCGACGCCTGGCTGTAGGCGCTGAACAACAACACCCAGTTGAGCATCAGCGCGCAACCGCCCAGGGCGATCAGCGCCACCTGGCGCCCGCTCAAGCGCGAGCCTCGCAACAGGCCCAGGCCGGCGCAAGCCAGCAACATCGCCAGGGCGCCGAACACACAGCGCCAGAACACCACGACCCAGGGCGCCTGTCCCGAGCCCACCACCAGCCAGCCCACAGTGCCGGAGATGGCCATGGCCGCGAGCATTTCCAGGGTTCCGCGAGTCTTGGTCTGCATCCTGTGCTTCCTGTTGGCAGGCGCCCGGGCGCGACCCGGTATGAGAAACTCCGGGGCACGGCGAGCAATATTCATTAAAACGAACGATAGATCGGCATAATGAACAGAGCGAATTATGCCCGTCAAGCACTTCAAGGATGATTTAATAGACGACATGAACGATAAAACGAACGAAATGAACGAACTCTCCCCCATCGGCCTGCTGGCCCACGCCATCAAGCGCGAACGCCTGAACGCCGGGTTGTCGGTCTCGGAACTGGCCAAGCGCGCCGGGGTGGCGAAGTCCACCCTGTCGCAACTGGAAGGCGGGGTGGGCAATCCCGGCATCGAGACACTGTGGGCCCTGGCCATGGCCATGGGCCTGCAAGTCACCAAGTTCCTGGAACAGCCCGCCCCGCAATTGAAGGTGATCCGCGCGCGCGAAGGCGTGACCGTGCACGCCGAAGATGCGCCCTATGCCGCCACGCTGCTGGACAACTGCCCACCCGGGGCGCAGCGCAACCTGTACCGGGTGCTCGCCCAGCCCGGCCGGCCTCGACAGTCCAGCGCCCATCCACCGGGCACGGTGGAACATGTCTTGCTGTGCCGCGGACGAGCGCTGGCCGGTCCGCTGGAACAGCCGCTGCGCCTGGAGCCCGGCGACTACATCAAGTACAGCGCCAGTACCCCGCATCTGTTCGAAGCGCTGGAACCGGACACCCTGGCCCTGGTGGTGATGGAACATCCCTGATCAGCGCAACCCAGTCCCACGGCACAGGTATTTATCTGTGCCGTCGAGTCTGGAATCATGCCCCTCTCCCTACAGGATCGAGCCCCTATGCCACTTCTACCGCGCCTGGTCACCACGCTTCTCGGGGTGTTGCTGGGCAGCCTGGCCGCCCACGCCGCCCAGGCTCCCGAACCGCATATCTACTACAGCCTGGTGCCCGGGCATTACCTGTTCATCGGCAAGGAGCCCGACGGTGGCCCGACTTATTCGGGCACGGCGGTGATCCGCTTCGAAAACCAGGCCCTGACCCTGGTCAAGACCCTCAATGGCCAGACCACCACGGCCATCGGCAAGGTGGAGCGGGCCGTGATGGGCGAGGCCGAAGTGTTGCGCTTCAGCTGGCCGGGGCACAGTTCCACCTGCCTGGTGCGCGGCGACCTGGACAACTACTCGCGCCTGACCTGCTACTGGATCAAGGCCGGGATCGAGCACCTGGAGCCGGGCCTGGAAGCCTACTTCCCGACAGAAACCTGGCCCGGCCACCAGCACGAGTGATAACCGCCCCTACCAGTTGTGCTGGTTGTTGCGTGACGGGGTGAGCAGGCGCTGGGCCAGGTGCGCCGCCGCCAATGGCGATGCGCAGTGCAACAGCGGATACCCCCAGAACTTCTCGTAATTGCCGGCAAAGGCCTCGACCCCGGCCTGGGCCTCGGGCTCCGGGGCGACCACGATCATCGCCTTGATCCAACGCCGCAGCGCCGCCTTGTGGCGCTTCATCCACAACGATCCCTGCTTGAGCAAGGCCAGGCTCTGCTCGCTGGCGCGCTCTTGCGGATCGGGCATGCCCTCGCTCAACAAGACGAAGGCATGGCCGCGCTCCATGAGTTGCTCGAGTTGCACGAAGGGGTCGGTTTCAAGGCCCGGAACGGGGGCGGCGTGACGCATCCAGACCAGGGGAAAATGCTGGTGATCGAAGTACATGGGACACCTCATGATGGCTTTCAAACAAGAATGCTTATCATCTTCGAGAGACAATCTGTCCACATCAGTCAAGATCGACAAATTATTGATCAATCCAGCCAAAGATCGCCGCCAGGCCGCCGCGTCGTGTAGCCGCTGGCGCAGGCCCCGCGGGCCTTGGCGCAGCCTCACAGGCTTGGCGGCTAAAGGAATGGGTGTGAAGCGAAATTACAGGTCGCTGTCCAGGACCTGGCGGCGCTCGGCGAAAAAACGCCCGGGCGGCTGGCCCACGGCCTTCTTGAACATGCGGATGAAGGCACTGGCGCTGTCATAACCCAGGGTCAGCGCCACCCGCTCCACCGAATCGCCACGCCCCAGTTGCTTGAGCCCCAGCAGGATATGCAGCTGGCGCTGCCAGCGCCCGAAACTCAGGCCGGTTTCGGCCAGGATCAAGCGGCTCAGGCTGCGCTCGCTGAGACCGATCAGCTCGCCCCACTGCTCCAGGCTCAGGCGCTGCTGCGGCTGTTCGAGAATCTGCTGGGCCAGGCGGCGCAGTTGCCCATGCCGGGGCATGGGCAGGTGGATCTGCTCCCGTGGGGCAACGGCCAGCTCGTCCAGGGCCACCGCCATCAATCGCCCCTGGGCACCATCCAGGTCGTAGAGCTGCGGCAACTGCGCACAACGGCGCAACAGCTCCTGCAACAAGGGTGAGACCGCCAGGGTACAGCAGGCATCGGGCAGGTCCCGGGCCTGTTCCGGCTCGACGAACAGGCAGTAACCCTGGGCATGCTCCAGCCCCTGGACCCGGTGCGCGACCGCGCTGGGAATCCATACGGCGCATTGCGGCGGCGCCAACCACAGGCCCTCGGCGCTTTCGCAACTGAGCACCCCGGCCAGGGGGAACAACAACTGCGCCTTGCGGTGGCTGTGCCAGGGTCGCTCCCAGCGCTCCTCCTGGGCCGAGATGCGCAAGGCGCAAACCGGACGCGGGATGGCGTCCGGATCATCAGTCTCGCGGGGTGGATCGAACCTCGACATGCCTGTCCTCGCGTCTTGTCTTCGAATAACTCCAGCGATGCGGTGCTGCGCGGCAAGGCCGGTGATTGTGCCCAGGTCCCGGGACTTGGCCAAGCAACCTGAACCCGGAGTCACGTCCAGGGACGGCCGCAATCGACACTTCACGGGGCATGGCAAGCTACCTGCTCCAGCAACCAGCCCTTGAAGGTGCTCATGGCCGCGGTTTCCGTGCGGGATTGCAGGCGGGTCAGCCAGTAGCTGCCGGTGACGATGCCCACCGCAAAGGGTTGCTCTATCGCGCCGCTGGCCAGTTGTCGCTCGAACATCATCGGCGGCGCCAGGGCCACGCCCAAGCCTTGCAGGGCCGCCTCGAGCATGCCCAGGGACGAATCGAAGACGATGCTTTGCGGCAACAGCGTATTGCTCCCGAGGCCTGCGGCCTCGAACCACTGCGGCCATTCATCGGTGCGATAGGAACGCAGCAGGGTCTGGCCCAGCAAGTCCGCCGGGACCTGCAACTGGCGGGCGATCTGCGGCACGCACAACACCGACAGCGGCGCTTGCATCAACTGCAACGCCTCGGTGCCGTGCCAGGCCCCGCTGCCGAAGCGGATGGCATAGTCCAGGCCCTCGGCAGCCACGTCCACCCGGTTGTTGTTGGTGCTCAGGCGTAGATCGATATAGGGAAAGCGCGCCTGGAAATCCCCCAGGCGTGGCAACAACCAGCCCACGGCGAAGGTGCCCACCGCCCCCACCGTCAGCACCTCGCGATAGTGGCCACCATCGAAGCGCCCCAGGGTCTGGGCGATGCGGTCGAAGCATTCGCGCAGCACCGGCAGCAGCGTCTCGCCCTCGCTGGTGAGCATCAGCCCCCGGGGCAGGCGCTTGAACAGGGTGACGTTGAGCTGGGCCTCCAGGCTCTTGACCTGGTGGCTGACGGCAGCCTGGGTCACGCACAGCTCGATGGCCGCGCGGGTGAAGCTCAAGTGACGCGCGGAAGCCTCGAAGGCGCGCAGGGCATTGAGGGGTAGATGAGGTCTGAGCATATTAGAGCCTTAGTTTTTCTAATGGCTAGCACGAGATATCGTCGTTTGTCGATCCTACGCAGACTGCCTAAATTTGGCGTCGCTCGTGCGACCTGCACGCTGTCTTTCCCTGCCAGGAAAGATCCACGGGCCTTGCGCAGCGGAGCGTTCAAACCGCTCACGCAAACCGCAGGACCGCTTGGAAGCCTGCGGCCAACACCACTAAAAAACATGGAAAACCAATAATCATGCGGCAAACGACCTTGACCGGATTGACCATGATCAGCGCCTGCGCGCTGCTCGTCCTCGCGCCCCAGGCCCTGGCCGAAACCAGCCCCGAGCACGCGCTGAAAGCCACGGTGGATGCCACCATCCGCCCCCTGATGCACCAGCAGGGTATCCCCGGCATGGCGGTGGCGATCATCGCTGGCGGCCAGCGACATTACTTTAACTACGGCGTCGCTTCCAAGGACAATCAGCGACCGGTGGACAACGACACCCTGTTCGAGGTGGGTTCGGTGAGCAAGACCTTCACCGCGACCCTCGGCGGTTATGCCCAGGCCAGCGGCAAGCTGGCCCTGCAAGACCCCGCCAGCCAGTACCTGCCGGCCCTGCGCGGCAGCGTCTTCGACGGCGTCAGCCTGTTGCAGCTGGCCACCTACACCGCTGGCGGCCTGCCGCTGCAGTTCCCCGATGAAGTCCAGGGCGAGGCCAAGACCCTGGACTACTACAACACCTGGAAACCCCGCTTCGAACCTGGCACCCAGCGCCAGTATTCCAACCCCAGCATCGGCCTGTTCGGCTACCTGGCCGCCCGTAGCCTGGGCCAGCCATTCGACCAGTCGATGGAAGGCTTGCTGTTTCCCAAGCTGGCCCTCAAGCACAGCTACCTCCACGTGCCCAAGGACCAGCTGGAGCACTACGCCCAGGGCTACGACAAGCAGAATCGGCCAGTGCGCGTCGGGCCCGGCCCCCTGGACGCCGAAGCCTACGGGGTCAAGACCAGCGCCCCGGACCTGCTGCAGTTCGTTGCCGACAACCTGCAACCGGGGCAGCTCGACGACACCCTGCAAAAGGCCCTGGCCAGTACCCAAAGCGGCTACTACCAGGTGGGCGACATGACCCAGGGCCTGGGCTGGGAGCGTTATGCCTACCCCGTGTCCCTGGCGCGGCTGATGGCCGGCAACTCGACACCGATGGCCCTGGAGCCGCATCCGGTGCAATGGCTGACCCCGGCCCAGCCGCCCAAGGCCGACGCGCTGTACAACAAGACCGGCTCCACCAACGGCTTCGGCGCCTACGTCCTGTTCGTCCCGGGCCAGCAAGTGGGCATCGTGCTGCTGGCCAACAAGAACTACCCCAACGAGGAACGGATCAAGGCCGCCCACAAGATCCTCGCCGCCCTGGATAGCCCACGCTAAGGGCGCCCCCTCGACGCCCCTCGAGCCAGGCGCCACGGGCCGGCAACGGCTACGTGGCGCCTGGCTTGTCGCCTTGGCCAGGGCGCCTAGACTCAATGAACCCCTCGACCGTTCACCCAGGCAAGGTTGGCCAACGGCGGCTCGGCTGCGCCAAGACCAGGTCCGCAAACCCGCAGATTTGCAGGCGCAGGCTTGCACGCTGAACCTTCCACGCCGCTTTCCGGTCGATAACTGCAACCGGGCCCGGGTTGCCAGCGTACTGCAGGCAACCGGCCAGGAATCCAAGCCGCCGGAGAGACGCCCCGTGATCACGACAATGCAAATCGCCAGAATCAAAGCCTGGGGCGCCCATGGCTTCACCGCTACCGGAGTGGTCAGCGCCCTGCTGGCGACCCTGGCGCTGTTCGACAACCAGCCCAAGGCCTGCCTGCTGTGGCTGGGAGTGGCGCTCTTGGTGGATGGCGTCGACGGTTCCCTGGCCCGCAAGGTCAAGACCAGTTCGGTACTGCCCAACATCGACGGCTCGGTGCTGGACCTGGTGATCGACTACCTGACCTACGTGTTCATCCCGGCGCTGTTCATCTATCGCTACATTCCGCTGCCGGAATACAGCGCCTTGCTGGCCACCTCGCTGATCCTGCTGTCGTCGCTATTGTGTTTCTGCAACGTCAACATGAAGAGCCACGACAACTACTTCCAGGGCTTTCCCGCCGCCTGGAACGTAGTCGCGCTGTGCTTCTACCTGATCGAGCCGGGCCCCTGGACCACCCTCTTGAGCATCTTCGTCCTGGCCCTGCTGACAGCTACCCGGGTGCAGTTCCTGCATCCGTTCCGGGTCCGCAAGTGGATGCCGGTGAACATCATCGTGACCTTCGTCTGGCTGCTCAGCGGCGCCCTGCTGATCCTCGGCCACCCGCAGCACAACCCGGCGATCATGGGCCTGTGGCTGGCCGCTTCGGCCTACTTCCTCGGGATCTGCCTATGGCGCTCGGCGCAGGAGTGGCTGGGCAAGGCTTCTTGAGGCGACGCTGAACCTGGCGCCCAGCACGGATGATCGCCGGGCATGAATGGCCCGGCGCGAAAGCTCAGAACGCCAGCTTGTAGCCGATGGAGAACAGCATCACCGCCAGGCACGGGCGCAGGAGTTCGTCGGAGACCCGGCCAGTCATGTGGCTGCCCAGCCAGATGCCCGGCAGCGAGCCTATCAGCAGGAACCCCAGGAGCTCCCAGTCCATGTTGCCCATGCTGGCGTGGCCCAGGCCCGCCACCAGGGTCAGGGGCACGGCATGGGCGATCTCGGTGCCCACCAGGCGCTTGGTGGCCAGGAACGGATAGAGCAGGAACAGCGCCACGGTACCCAGGGCCCCGGCGCCGATGGAGGTCAGGGCGACCATGGTGCCCAGGATCAACCCGGTGACCAGGGTCAGAAGATTCAGGCCCCCGACGCTGGGGCTGTAGTCGCCGCCGTGGCGCTGGGCGAAGGCCATGAGATTTTTCTTGAACACGATGGCCAGGGCAGTCAGCAGCAGGACCACGCCCAGGCCTTGCTTGATCACCGCGTTCAGCGACTGCGGATCGGCATGCAGGTTCTTCAGGAACCACAAGGTCAGCAGCACCGCCGGCACGCTGCCCAGGGTCAGCCAAGCGGTGATGCGCCAGTCGATATTGCGGTTCTTCTGGTGCACCAGCACCCCACCGGACTTGGTGATGGCGGCGTATAGCAAATCGGTGCCCACGGCAGTGGCCGGATTGATGCCGAACCACAGCAGGATCGGGGTCATCAACGACCCGCCACCCACTCCGGTCATACCCACGATGAAGCCGACGATCAGGCCTGCGACGACAAAACCGAAATTACCCACATCCATCAAATAAAGCCCTACAGATCATGCGGCCAGGTGAAAAACTGGCGGCAGCATAGCGGCTAAAGCTTATGACCATTTATATGAATAAAATCTAACGTTATAACCGCCCTTGAATTTTCCATGCACCCTGCGCATGCCAACCCCGCCCCACTTGCATCCTGCGCACCACCGGACCATGCATCGTCCCGCTGCCACGCTCGGTCCGGAAGTGGCGTCCCAGGGCCCGGCTGCATACCCGGGCCCTGGCATCCGGTATCCTGCTCGGCGCTTGCCCGGGCGCCCGGCGCAGCGCTCCCTGCGTATCCAAGGAAGGCCCATGACACCCGCCGACACCCCCTACCAGATCGAACAGCAACGCATCCGCTTCAGGCGCCTGAGCTTGCAACAATCCGCCACGCAGCAGCAGCCACCCCTGGAAAACTGGGGCCTGGCGCTGTCCGGCGGCGGCATCCGCAGCGCCACCTTCGGCCTTGGGGTCCTGCAGGCGCTGGCCCGGGCGCCGGTCCCCGACACCCATCAGGCGAACCCCGAACAGCCTCCGGCCAACACCGAGGAACGCAGCTTGCTGTCGCGGTTCGACTACCTGTCCACGGTCAGTGGCGGCGGTTACATCGGCAGTTTCTTTTCCAGCCTGTTCCTGCCCGGCCGCCTGCGTCCTGCGGACTCCCGTGACCCGGTGGGCCAAGCCGCCCGCGATGCCTACCAGGCCCTGCGCTTCGAACCACCGGGGCGCATCAGCACCGGCGTCGACTACGCCGAGCGCCCGGTCGGCCAGGGGCCTACGGCCTGGCTGCGGGAAAACGGTCGCTACCTGACCCCGACCGGCGCCGGCGACATGCTCTACGCCCTGGCCATGACCTGGCGCAACTGGTTGTCGCTGCACGCCATGCTCGGCCTGCCGATCGTGCTGGTGCTCAGCTTGCTCAGCCTGTTCCAGGTGCTGAGCCAAAGCAGCCTCTTGCTCTGGCCGCTGATGGCCGCGTTGCTCTTCGCCCTGCCCTGCGCCGTGGCTTATTGGCTGGTGATTCCCCGGGGCGACCTGGACCAGCCGCCGCGCCTGGACAACGCGGCCTACCGCAGCCTGCTGGCGCTGGTCGCCGGCCTGTGGCTGGCTGGCGGCCTGGCCGATAGCGTGGCCCAGTGGCATGGCGTGGGCGTCCTGGCCCTGGCCGCCGCCCTGGTGGGCAGCAATGCACTGCTGATCACCCGCCAACTGGTGCGCAACCTGGCCAACAACCGCGATCCGGGCAAGGACAGCACCTGCCAGAACTGCGTGCGCAATTACCGGGTGCAGGTCACCCGGGCCCTGGGCCGGGCCATGGCCGCAGTGGCGTTGCTGGTGTTCCTCGCCCTGCTGGTGAGCAGCGCCGAGCTGCTGTACGGCTACTTGCAGGCCTACCGGACCCTGGGCGCCATGGCCTTGCTGGTGCTGGTGATGTGGCTGGTGCGGCGGCTGGTGCTGCTCAAGGATGAGAAACCGTTGCCAGGCTGGATGCGCAAGCTGCCGCTGGATGTACTGGCGCTGATCGCCGGCGGCCTGCTGCTGGCCCTGCTGTGCCTGGGCTGGGCCCTGCTGGTGCAGTGGGTGGCCCACGACGGTGGCAGGGTGGCCTACGACGCGGCGGCGGCCTGGCGCCTGCTGGGACTGAGCCTGCTGGCGGCGCTGCTGGTGTGCGTCAGCGGCCGCTTCATCGGCTTTCTCAACACCTCGTCGCTACAGGCCTTCTATAGCGCCCGGCTGACCCGGGCCTACCTCGGCGCCTCCAATGGCCAGCGTTTCAACGGCCCGGCGCAGCAACGCCGGACCTACCTGAGCGTGGCCGAACCGATGTCCAGCGACGACCTGTCGTTGCAGCAGTACTACGCCACGCCAAGCGCCGGACCGGTGCACCTGATCAACGTCACCATGAACCTCACGGTGGACCCCGCCGAACAGCTGGTACAACGCGATCGCAAGGGCCAGCCGCTGTGCATCGCCCCGAACTGGGCGCCCGCCCTGGACGGTAGCTGCGCCCCCTGCGACGGCCCGGCCGAAGGCTACACCCTGGACGGCAAGCCCTACCGCCGCGACCTGCAACAGGCCCCGGCCTCGGAGATCATGCTGCCCTTGAGCCTGGGCGGATGGATCGGCGTGTCCGGCGCGGCCTTCAGTACCGGGCTGGGGCGAGCCACCAGCCTGGGCATGTCGCTGGTCCTGGGCCTGGCCAACGTACGCCTGGGCATCTGGTGGCCCAGCCGCTTCCTCGATCCCGGCCAGCAGCACTGGGTGCGCCAGGATCTCAAGCCCTGGACCTACTACAGCACCCAGGCTTATCTGTTCTACGAGCTGACGGCGCGTTTCCACGGGCATCGCCGCGATTACCAATACCTGTCCGACGGCGGGCACTTCGAGAACACCGCCACCTACGAACTGCTGCGCCAGGAACGCCAGGTACGACTGATCGTGACCTGCGACAGCGGCTGCGATCCGGACTACCGCTTCGATGACCTGGCCAACCTGGTGCGCCTGGCGCGTATCGACCAGGCCCTGGAGATCCGCGAGGACCCGGGCGTGCTCCAGCATCCACTGCTCAAGACGGTGTTCGCCAGCCAGGAGCAGTTCCGCCAGCCACCGGACGCCGACAGCCACCAGTGCGCGCTACTGCTCAATGTGCATGCCCATGCGCCTGGCTGCGAGAGCGGCATCGCCGCCCAGCCCCATTGCCGGATCCTGGTGCTCAAGCCGCGCCTGATCGCCGGGCTGGCCCCCGATGTGTGCAATTACGCCCGCAACAACCCCGGCTTTCCCAACCAGAGCACCGTGGACCAGTTCTTCGACGAAGCGCAGTTCGAGAGCTACCGGCAACTGGGCCTGGAGATCGGCCGGACGCTGTTCGGCCAGGAGGGACAAGCCAACGAGATAGCCCAGGCCCTGTGGCGCTATCTCGATGGTGAAGCAGCGCTCTAGCTCAGCGTGGCTGGTGCGCCTTGACCGCTTCCAGCCATTGCGCCTGAAGGCGCTCCTGCTGCGGGTCGATGCCCTGTTCGGCCAGCAGCGCCAGGTGCCGCTCCACCTCGCCGAGCATCTGCCCATGGGCACTGGAGTTGGCATCGAGCTGGTGCATCTGGCCCAGCCCCAGGTGATAGAAACGCAACAGCTTGAGGGCCGCCGGGTCACGGGCGGCCACCCCGGCGGTGACCTGGTGCATGACGTTGGTCACCCGCATCAGGCTGCGCTTGAGGCGCCAGCCATAGACCGCCGCCGCCATCCACGGCTGCTGCCAGAACACAGTGCGTACCAGGGCTGCGCAGACCAGCAGGCCAACGCCCACCCCGGTGGCATTCCAGACCAGGTTGTCGCCGCTACCCTGGCCGAACAGCGCCACCGCGGCGCTGGAGAACAGCATGGCCAGGGCAATGAACACCAGGGCGATGATCAGGGTGCTGCGCCGGGTCTGCCGGCGGTAGAGCTCAGGGTCCTGGGGGGTGATGACGAACATGGGGCGATGGGCTCCACTGGCAAGGAAATGGGCGGGCATTATCACCGCTGGCGGCCACGGCGGTGACGAAAATCGCCGCACAAAACGGAAATATCCCCTCGGCTTGATCCAGGTCGGTATTCACCGCTATCGCTGCCGGGGCCGGCGAGGACGCAATGCGCGCCCCAGGCGCCGCCAGCCCAGCACCACACCGCTGGCGCTGACCAGCAAGCCGCCGGCACTGAACAGCAACATCCACAGGTCCCACAGTGGTCGCTTGCCCAGCAGCGGCAGCCAGTCCCAACTGTGCAGCAGGGCGAACAGCCAGCGCGAGGCACGCCGTGGCTGGTCCAGCTGGCCCACCACGGCGCCGGTATAGAGATCCAGGTGCAACCAGGTCCGGGCCGGATCGTCGAAGCGCACCCGCAGTGCCGGCAAGCGCTGCTGCAGATGGCCGAGCATGCTCTGGGGCTCCCGGGCGTAGTAGTAGAAGTCGTAGGCCTGCAGTTGCTCGACCTGCAGCGGTTGGCCTGGGCTGATGGCCTGGGCCGCCTGTTGCAGGGTATGGGGCTCGAACCGCGACAACACCCGGTCCGCGGCCATGTCCAGGATCCGCGTGCGCCCGGCGCCGTCGTAGCCGATCACGTAGCCCTGGCCGGCAATCATTCGCCACTCCAGCTCCCGGGCCCGCAGGCCGTCGCCGGCAAAGCGCTCCAGGACCTGGCGCGCATCCAGGGGAAAGGCCGCGGCATCGAGCGCCGCGCCCTGGTACGCCGCCAGCGACAACGGCCGGGCGCTGCTGAAGATCTTCCATGGATTCATCGACATCAAGCCACTGAAGATCCAGGTGATGGCGAGCACCCCGAACAGCAAGCCGCCCAGGTGATGCCAACGGGCAAAGCCCTGGTAGGGCGAGCGCGAGCCATTGCGATAGGTGCGGCCAAAGCGCCAGCGCAACAGGCCTACCGCCAGGCCCAGGACCGCCATCAGCGTCGCCCCCAGGGACAGGTAGGTGACGATCGGCCCCCAGGCGCCATCGATGCCGATGCCGCGCAACGCATACAGCCAATGCAGCCAGGCACCGATCCAGTTCCAGGCCCGTTCATTGGCGGTGGCGTCGCGCACCACTTCGCCGGTGCTGGCGGAAACGTACAGCAACCGGTCCTCGGCATCGGCCACCGCCACCCGATGCAACGGCCGGTCGCCATCCAGGGCCCGGGACAGGCTCCAGGTATCCTGCGCGACCACGCCGCGCTCGCTTGCGGCCACCCCCGGGGCGAACTGGCGGGCCGCCGCCAGCGCCTGGGGCCAGTCGGTTGGGGGCATGGGCCGGGCGCTGCGGGCGTCCACCGCCAGCTTGCGCGCTCCGGGATATTCCAGGACATAACCCGGGGTTCCGGCCACCGTGAGCAGGCGCAGGCTGGTCGGCGCTTGCCCGCTGTCGGCGGCCGCCAACACCCGCTCCAGGCTGGCGCCCTCCTGGTCCAGGACCAGCGGCGGCAGGTGAGCCAGGTGTTCGGCGGGGGTCAGCTTGGGATATCCGACATACAGCATCACGGCCCCGGAGATGAACCACAGGGCCATGAACAGGCAGGCGACGATCCCCAGCCAGCGGTGCCAGAGGTACAGGTAACGCTTCATCACATCGATCTCGCAGCGACGCGGGACACCACGGGCGCCCCGCCGGTTCAGGTCAGAAGCGCGTTTGCAGCGCCAGCTCGAAGGTCCGCGGTGCCCCCAGGTACAGTTGGGTCGGCGCGGTGCTGCGGGCGTACACCCGGTCGGTGAGGTTGCGTACCCGGGCGGTGACCCGGGTATCGGCATCGACCCGATAGCCGACGAAGGCGCCGAAGATCCCGTAGCCCGGGGCATAGCGGGTGTTGGCCGCGTTGGCGTACATCGACGACACATAGCGGCTGTCGGCCCCCACCTGCCAGGACGGGTCCAGGTCGTAGGTCAACCACAGGTTGGCCACCTTCTCGGGAATGTTGGTGGGACGGTTGCCCTTGCGCGACACCGGCCGGCCGCCGACGTTTTCATAGAACTCGTCGTACTGCGCATCGACATAGGCGAAGTTGCCCTCGGCCAGAAGCTTGGGCGTGATCCGCAGCGACGCCGCCAGCTCGACCCCGCGGGAAGACTGCTGGCCCACCGGCTGGCTATTGCCGGGGTTGGCCGGGTCGGCGGTGGACAGGTTCTTGCGCTCGATGCGGTAGGCCGCCAGGGTGGCCGAGCCGCGCCCTTGGAGGAAGTCGAACTTGCTGCCGATTTCCCACTGGTTGCCGGTGCTCAGGTCGAAGTCGCGCACCTGGCCATAACTGGCGGTGGTGAGGACCCCAGAGGGCGGATCGGCGGCACTGCTGTATTGCACATAGACATTGGCCGTCGGGGTCAGCTCGTAGACCAGCCCCAGGCGTCCGGTGGTAGGCCGGTACTTGCGCTGGAAGAACGCCGGGTTGGCAGCGTTGACGGCCCGGTAGTTGGTCACTTCCAGGTCGATCTGGTCATGGCGCAGGCCGCTGAGCAAGGACAGGCGCTCGCTGAGTTGCAGGCGGTTTTCCAGGAACAGCGCCCAGGTGTCCACCTGATTGCGCCGGTTCTTGTCGAAGCTGCGGCGCACTCCGGGCAGTTTCCAGAAGCTGCCGGGCTCGAAGCGGTCCGGGTCGACCTTGTCCACCGGGTCCGGCAAAGACAGCGGGTAGTTGCTCATGACGTTGTGGCTGTAGTCGATGCCCGTCGACCATTGGCTGTCCAGGCCGAACACATTGCCCTGATGCAGCAGTTCGAAGCGATTGCCGTTGAGCTCCTGGGCATGGCGCTGGAGCAAGGTGCCGGAACGGATCACCTGGGAGTTGTCAGCGTTGTAGGCGTAGTTCTCGACGTTGCGGTATTCGCGATCGGCATTGTAGTGGTACAGGGTGTTGCGCAACGAGGTGGCGTCATCGAGCTGGTAGTCGATGATCGAGCGCAACCAGCGCACCCGCTGCTCGTAGCGACCGTCGTCGACGTTGTAGTTCTCGAAGCGTCGGCTGCGCTGCACTTGTATCTTGCCCTCCAGCGGTGCCAGGGCCGGGGTTCCCCAGTAGGGGCTGTCGACGCGCTCGTCCTGGTATTCGAAGGCCAGGGTGTGGGACAGCTGGTCGTTGATATCCGTCAGCAGGGAAAAGGCCAGGGTCCAGGCATCGCGTTGCTCGCGGTCGATGTAGCCGTTGCTGGTGCTGTGGTTGAAGTCCAGGCGCGCGTAGTGCCAGGGGCCCGGTCCGGCGTTGAGGGCGTGGTTGAAACCCAGGGACAGGGCGCGGCTGTCGTAGGAGCCGTAGCTGATCCGCCCTTCGTTGAACGACTCGCTGCGCGAGGCCAGCTTGGTGATGTAGTTGATGGAACCACCCACGGCCCCGGCGCCATGGAGAAAACTCGAGGGCCCGCCCACTGCCTCGACCCGATCGTAGATCCAGCTGTCCACCGGCCGCGCGGCGATGGAGTCGTACTGCACGCTGATGCCATTGAACAACTGGGTGATCTGCGGCCCGGAGAAGCCACGATAAGACACGAATCCCGGGATACCCGGCGACGAAGCGGCGTTCATGCCCGGCATCCCCAGCAATACATCCTGGGTCGTGGCAGCACCGCGCTGCTCGATCTGCTGGCGCTCGACCACGCTGATCGACGCCGGGGTCTGCCTGGGGGTCAGGCCCAGGCGCGAACCGGTGGTGCCCTGGGTATCGAGTTGCAGGCCGAACTTCTTCTGTTCATCGGCGCTGATGCGCATCTGCGGCAGTTCCAGCGTGCCCTCGGCCAGGGCATTGAAAGACAGGGCGCAGCACAGCGCCGCGCAGCTTGGAGAGCGATACAGGTACTTCATAGTCTCGGACTCGGAAAAAACCATCGAATGCCGCCCGCCCGTGGCCACGCGAACGCGCGCACGGCAACAGGCCAGGGACGGCAAGGAGGCGACCGCGATGGGTCGCCGGGGAGCCAGGTCAGCTCAGAGGGGGAGCCCGAGGGTTGAGGGGCGGCCAGCCATAGCGTGGCGGCGCCTTGTCATGCTGCGCGACCTTGGGTCGTTGCGGGCGCTGGCGACGCAACAGCCAGGCCAGGCAGAACAGCAGCCCCAGGCCCAGGGTGACGGCCGAGCACAACGGGCAGACCAGGGTATTGAGCCAGCCGGCACCTGCCTGGTCGCTGAAGTCGGTGTCCACCGCCGGGCCCTGGTTGCCCAGGGCAGAGCAGAACTGCCCGCCTACGCCATTGAGCTCCAACCCGGCCACCTGGCCATGGCCCAAGCCGCAGACGAACACGTTGAACAGCACGCAGAAATACAGCGTCCAGGCAACGTGGCGGCGATAGGGTGAGGTGCGAGTCATGGGGCGCAAGGTTAACAGCCGGCAACGCCGTGGAAAATCACCGTTACATTTTTCCTGAGCACGCCCCCAGCGCTTCGTGTGGCGGCTGCGCACGGCTCGGCACGAGCCGCCGGGGATCGTGCGCCCAGCCAGGGATACCGCGCTGGCGAGCGGTCATTCGCGGTCCTGGGACTTCACCGCCAGGATGCTACCCGGCATCGAGTACAGCGCTCGCTCGGTGGTGCTGCCGATCAGCCGGCCAAAACCGCTGCGGTGCACGGTGCCCATGACCACGGCGTCCACCAGGTATTCGTCGACGAACTGGGCGATGCCCGGGACCGGTGGCCCCATGATGAAGTGGCGAAACTCCTGGGGCACGTTGTGCGCGTCTCCCAGGCGCTCGAACTCCTTGTGCAGGGAATCGCGCAACTCGTCCAGGCAACTGGCGCTCCAGGCCGTGGAAGCCACCGGCGCCACGCCGTCGAGCATCGGCATCAGGTCATGGGCATATAGCAGGTGCAACTGCGCGTCGCACTGCAAGGCCAGGGCATTGGCGGTGCGGATGATCTGGGCATTGAGGCCGCTGATCTGGGTATCGGACTGGGCCGGGTCCACCGCCGCGACGATCCGCCGTGGCAGGTTGTTCGGTGCGTCGTTGACCAGGTGCACCGGCACCGGGGCGTCACGCAGCAGGTGGCAGTCCAGCGGCGTGACGAAGACCCGCTTGAGCGCCGATTCCAGGGTCACGTCCTTGATCAGCAGGTCAGGCTGGAACTCGGCGATGTAGTCCAGCATGTCCTTGAGCACCTGGGTGCTCCAGACCACCTGGGTGCTGACTTCCACCCCCTGCTCGCGCATCCATCGCGCCTCCACTTGCAGCCAGCGCTCATGGCGTTGCAGATAGGCCTGGCGCTCGCTGTCCTCCAGGTGTTCTTCCCACAGGTAAGTGCGCGCTGGCGGTTCGACGAACACCAGGGCATGCAGCTTGGCGCCACTGGCCCGGGCCAGGGCGGCGGCCCGGCGGGCGGCGGGTGACTGGTGCTGCTGGGGATCGGCGATCAGCAGCAGATGCTGGTACTGGCTCATGGTGCACCTCCTTGTTGGGCAGTGGCCTCGAGTGTCGAGCCTGGCAGCCACGAACGCCTTGATACGCATCAACGGCGCCAGCGCTTCTCCATCAAGACTAGCGGCGCAAGCCCGGCAAGCACAGCAACAGGGCCATTGCGCCGCACAGGCACAGGCTCGCCCCCAGGGCCTGGCCCCAACCCACCAGCAGCAATCCGGCACCGATCAACAAGTAATAGAACAGTCCGAACAAGGCCCCGGCGCTGCCCAGCCGATCGCTATAGGCCGCCAGGGCCGAGCCGAGGATATTCGGGATCGCCAGGCCGAAACCCAGCACCACGCCGCCCATGGGCAACACCAGCCACAGGCTGTGTTGCAAGGCCAGTACTCCCAGGCCTCCGGCCAGCACCGCCAGGGCCGCCAGCACCAGCAGCCGGGCACTCTGCCAACCGCGCCCGAGCAGCCAGCGATTGCACCAGGCGCCACAACCGGAGCCCAGGGCCAGTAACGCGCCGCTGTAGCCGAACCATTGCTCGCCCTGGCCCAGTTGGCGGAACAGGAAGGGACCCAGGCTGTAGTAGCTGAGCAACGCGATGTTGAACGCCGCCACCAGCAGCGCCGAGCGCCAGATACCGGTATCGCGCAGCATCTGCCACAGGGTCCCGGCCAGGGGCGCCAGGGGCTGGGCCGGCGGACGGGTTTCCGGCAGCGCTCGGACACAACAGGCCAGCAGTATCAGGGCCAGCCCCAACAGCGCGCCCAAGGCTCCGCGATACCCCAGGGCCTGGGTCAGGCCCGAACCGGCGAACAGGCCAATGGCCGGGCTGGCCGCCAGCACCATGCCGACCAGGGAAAATACCCGGGCCAGCTCACGCCCCTGGAACAGGTCCCGCAACAAGGTCTGGGTCACCACCGAGCATGCCGCCACGCCCACGGCGGCCAGGGCCTGGCAGCACAAAAAGGCAGCGAAGTCGCTGGCCAGCAGTCCCAGGCACTGGGCCAGGGCATACAGGGCCAGGCCGCCCAGCAAGGCCGGGCGTCGGCCCCAGCGATCGCTCAGGCGGCCCCACAAGACGACGCCCGGGGCAATACCCAGGATGAATACCGAAAGGCTCTGGGCCGCCTGCTCCGCAGGCACGTCGAAGGCCTGGCCGACATCGGCCAGGGCCGGGCTGTAGAGGATCTGGGCAATCGGTGCGAACATCAGCAAGACCATGGCCAGGGGCAATAAGGTACGGGGATTCATCAGGCTGCTCGGCAAGAAAAACATGCCGGCGATTCTAGGCAGGCATCACTGGCGTATTATCGAAATTCTGCCAATAAACATTGGAAACCAGACAACCATGGCATGGCTCGAGCCCCAGGCCCGCTTCGACCCGGACGCCTTCACTACCCTGGTGGTCGGCATCGCCGCGACCCTGGGCGATCATGACTCCGGCCTGCACCAGCACCAGCGCGGCCAGTTGCTGTACACCCGCCAGGGCTGCACGCGCATCACCCTGGCCGACCGCCTGTGCCTGCTGCCCCCCTCACGAGCGGCATGGATACCCTCCGGCGTCCGCCATCGCGCCCAGATGCAGCAAAGCGTGGATTACCGCTCACTGTACTTCTGCCGCGAACTGGCCCCACAGCTGCCTGCGGAGGTGGCAGTGATCGAGGTCAGCCCACTGTTGCATGCGGTGCTGGAGCCCATGGCCCAGGCCGCCTTCGATTGTGACTGGAGCCAGGGGCGCTACCCGCACCTGCTGGGCCTGTGCCTCGAGGAAATCGCTACGGCCGCGCGCCAACCGCTGTCCTTGCCCCTGCCCCGGGACAAACGCCTGCGACCGCTGCTGGACGACTTGCAAAGCCTGCCGCCGGAACTGCAGGTGCTGGCGACCCGGGTGGGCGCCAGCAGCCGGACCATCGGCCGCATTTTCCAGCGCGAGACTGGCCTGGGCTACCAGCAGTGGCGCCAGCAATGGCGGCTGATGCGGGCCATCGAATTGCTCGCCACCGGGCGCAGCATCAGCTACAGCGCCTTCGAACTGGGCTTTGCCAGCGACAGCATCTTCATCGCCTTCTTCAAGGCCATGACCGGTACCACGCCTCGCGCCTACTTCAAGTGAGGCTCGGCGCCTCAGGCCTGGGGCAACTTGCGAAAACCCACCGCCAGGCGGTTCCAACTGTTGATGGTGGAGATCGCCATGGTCAGGTCGACGCATTCGCTGGGGCTGAACTGGCCGGCCAACAGCTCGTAGTCGGCGTCCGGCGCCTGGGTCTCGGCGAGCCGGGTCAGGGCTTCGGTCCAGGCCAGGGCGGCGCGCTCGCGAGGGGTGAAGAACGGGCTTTCGCGCCAGACCGCCACGGCGAACAGGCGGCGCTCGGTCTCTCCTTGCTTGAGGGCATCGACGCTGTGCATGTCGACACAAAAGGCACAGCCATTGATCTGGGACGCTCGCAGCTTGACCAACTCGATCAGGGATTTTTCCAGTGGCAGCCGTGAAACCGCGGCCTCCAGGGCGAGCATGGCCTTGAGGGCCTCGGGCGAGGCGGTATAGAAATCCAGGCGCGGTTGCATGAGGGGAAACTCCGGGTCAGTGAGGATGCCGCCACGTTACGCCAGCCCCTGGTCGTGACCAATGACCAATCCCCGGGAACTTGGCTAGACCAATGCCCGGTGCTTCGTGTAGCCGCTTGACCTGCTGGCTCGTGTCGCCCGCTCGGTTTATGCAATAGGCCTGCGAGCGCGTGCCAGCGGGCGCTGCGCACCCGGTCGTAGCCTCGCCAGTTCGGCAACGGCTACAGGGACTGGCGCGGTTGCGCGATGCTCTGTCGGCGCGCCTCAGGTGCGGCTACGCAGCCATTGCATGAAGCCCTTTTTCAGCACCGGCTTGGGTTGGGCCTGGGTCAGGCTCTGGGCCATATGCCGACGGAAATCCAGCAGGTTCTTCATGGCTTCGTTGATGTCGTGGCGGGCATCCAGGCACGGCTTGAGGAACTCGTTGTCGATGCGGTACAGGCTGCAGAAGGTCTTGGCCGAGAACTGCGCCAGGGTCGCCTCCTCGGACACCACCCCAGCCTCGCCGATCACCTCGCCCGGCCCCATGCGCCCGGCCTCGAACGGCTGGCCTTCGCGCTGCATGGTCACCGACACCACCCCGGACTCGATGATGAACAAATGATCGCTGACCTCGCCAGCCGGCAGGATGACCTCGCCGGCACGGAAGGTCTGCAACTGCATGTTCTGGCTGAAGGTGTCCTTCTCTTCCTGGCGCAGGGTGGAAAAGATGCTCGAGGTGTCCAGCAGCGCCCGGGGCCGGGATGCGCCCGCCGCTTGGCTGGCCTCGTTGCTGGACAACAGGCTGACGCCACTGGCCTGCAGATGACGGAACGCCAGGTCGAACAGTTGATTACGCACTTCGCGTTTTTGCCCCATGCTGGCGACGAAACCGCTGATCTCGTACTCCGCGCCAGTGCTGCTGGTGCTTTTCATGGCGACGCTGGCAGCCGGGCTGGCCAACAGGAACCGGCAGCCCAGGGTCGCGCGCTCCAGGGCCTCGATGACCTTCTGCGGCCGGGCATGGGGGCTGACCTGCAGGCTCACCGCCACCCCATGGACATCGCTGGGCCGGCTGAAGTTGGTGATCTTGGCCTTGGAGGCCAGGGAGTTGGGGATCACCACCATGCTGCCCTGGGAGGTTTGCAGCCGGGTGGCTCGCCAGTCGATGTCCAGCACCCGTCCCTCGGTGCCGTCGATGGCGATCCAGTCATCGATCTGGTAGGGCTTGGTGGTGTTGAGCACGATCCCGGAAAACAGGTCGCTGAGGGTGCTTTGCAACGCCAGGCCGACGATGATCGCCAAGGCCCCGGAGGTCGCCAGCACGCCCTTGACCGGCAGTTCCAGCACATAGGCCAGGGCGGCGATGATGGCGACCAGGAAGATCAGCGCCCCCATCAAGTCCTGCAGCAACCGTCCGGTATGACCGACCTGCTGCATCATCAGGGTGCCCAGCAATACGGTCAGGGTCCGCGCGCCGAACAGCCACCAGCCGATCTCCAGGCCGGTGGCGGCCAGGTGCAGCGGTACATCGTCCGGCCAGGGCGCAGCTTGCAGGGGGTTCATGCCCTGGTTGAACAGCATCAGGCTGTAGAGGCAGAAGATCAGCACCCGCACCGCCAGTTTCCAGTACTCGCCACGGGCGCCTATCACCCGCCAGAGCACGATATCCAGGAACAGCAGGAACAACGCGGCCAACAACGGATGGTCGGTGAACAGGGAAAACATCGAGGCGCTCCGGCAAGACGAGGACGGCAAGATCGCACGAAAGGGCATGCAGCAGGTATAGCCGCAAAAGCCGGGCATGGAGGGAAAGAGATCAGCCGCCGGGATACGGCGGCTTCACAGGCCTATCGGATATAGCCGCTGCCCCAGGCTGCGCCCGGTTCGGCACGAGCTGCCCAACCTGCCTGGGCGATGAGCCTGGGTACCGCGCATGGCGGGTGCTGCCAGCCTCACGGGCTCGGCAGCGGCTACCAGGGCCGGCTTACTTGCCCTGGGTCAGGGTGTTGTAGCTGGTCATCAGGTTGCGGTAGTCGGGGATGTGGTTGGAGAACAAGGTGCCCAGGCCCTCGATGTCGTTGCGCCAGTCACGATGCAGCTCGCAGGCCAGGCCGAACCAGGTCATCAGTTGGGCGCCGGCGGCGGACATGCGGTTCCAGGCAGAGTCGCGGGTCAGTTCATTGAAGGTACCGGAGGCATCGGTGACCACGAACACCTCGAACCCCTCTTCCAGGGCCGAGAGCGCCGGGAAGGCCACGCAGACTTCGGTCACCACGCCGGCGATGATCAGTTGCTTCTTGCCGGTAGCCTTGACCGCCTTGACGAAGTCCTCGTTGTCCCAGGCATTGATCTGGCCAGGACGGGCGATGTACGGCGCATCGGGGAACAGCGTCTTCAATTCGGGCACCAGCGGGCCATTGGGGCCGGTTTCGAAACTGGTGGTGAGGATGGTCGGCAGCTTGAAGTACTTGGCCAGGTCGCCCAGGGCCAGGACGTTGTTCTTGAAGCGATCGGGGTCGATATCGCGCACCAGCGACAGCAAGCCGGCCTGGTGGTCTACCAGCAGAACGGCAGCGTTGTCCTTGTCCAGGCGTTTGTAAGCAGTAGTCATGATGAAGTCCTCGCTAATGATCGATGCCGGGCAATCCGGCCTGAGTGAAGCCCGTGCCCACACCACCCGAAGGTGGCGGGCGCCGGGGTGTAGCGCGCGACTGGCAGAGCCTAGTTGCCCCTGGTCGTCGCGCAAGCGCTGCCGGTCAGTGACCGGCGGCGTCCATCTGGCCGAAGCGTCCCGATTGGAAATCGACGAAGGCCTGGTGAATCTCCTCTTCGCTGTTCATCACGAACGGGCCGTGGCCGACGATGGGTTCGTCGATGGGCTCGCCGCTGAGCAGCAGCACGATCGCGTCGCTGTCGGCCTCCAGGCCGAGCAGGTCGCCATCGCGCTCCAGCAATACCAGCTGGCCTTCGCGCACCCGCTCCTGGCCATTGACCTGCAAGGTGCCGCGCAACACTACCAAGGCCGTGTTACGCCCGGCCTGCAGCTCCAGGTCCAGGGGCTTGCCGGCCCGCAGGCGCAGGTCCCAGACGTCGATCGCGGTGAAGGTCCGGGCCGGGCCCTGGCGACCGCCGAACTGACCGGCGATCAGGCGCAGGCTGCCGGCGTTGCCCGGCAGTGGCAGCTGCGGGATGTCGTTGGCCAGGATGGTCTGGTAGCCAGGCGCGGCGAGCTTGTCCCGGGCCGGCAGGTTGACCCACAGCTGGACCATTTCCAGGTTGCCGCCACGGCGGGCGAAATCGGCGGAGTGAAACTCCTCGTGGAGGATCCCCGACGCCGCGGTCATCCACTGCACATCACCCGGGCCGATCTTGCCGCCGCTGCCGGTGGAGTCGCGGTGCTCCACTTCACCATCGTAGACAATGGTCACCGTCTCGAAGCCGCGATGGGGGTGCTGGCCGACTCCGCGCCGGGCGCTGGTGGGGCTGAACTGCGCCGGGCCGGCGTGGTCGAGCAGCAGGAACGGACTGATGTGCTGGCCCATCTGGTCGTAGGAAAACAGGGTGCGGACCGGAAACCCGTCGCCGACCCAATGGGGCCTGGGGCTGGTGTAGATACCGATGATGTTTTTCATGTAGTCCTCCAGAACTTTCTGATGGACACACCTTAAATCCCGCACCTTTGACCCGCTAGACTGCAAAAATCGCCCTTAGCGTTCTATTTGGAGAACGATCTTGGAAGACCTCAATACCCTCTACTACTTCACCCAGGTAGTGGAACATCGCGGCTTCGCTGCCGCCGGAAGGGCCCTGGACATGCCCAAGTCCAAGCTCAGCCGGCGCATCGCCCAGTTGGAGGAACGCCTGGGCGTACGCCTGATCCAGCGCACCAGCCGGCACTGCTCGCTGACCGAGATCGGCCAGGAGTACTACCAGCGTTGCCTGGCCATGCGGGTCGAGGCCGAAGGCGCGGCGGAAGTCATCGAGCGCAATCGTTCCGAGCCCCAGGGGCTGGTACGGGTGGCTTGCCCCACCGCCCTGCTCAACTCCTGGGTCGGGCCGATGCTCACCCGCTTCATGCTCAAGTACCCCTTGGTGGAATTGTTCATCGAGAGCACCAACCGCCGGGTCGACTTGATCCACGAAGGGTTCGACATCGCCCTGCGGGTGCGCTTCCCGCCACTGGAAAGCACCGACCTGGTGATGAAGGTGCTGGGCAACAGCACCCAATGCCTGGTGGGGCACCCGGACTTTCTCCAGCGGCTGTCGAGCCCGCCCTCGCCGGCCGATCTCAGCGGCCTGCCGAGCCTGCACTGGGGCGCGGGGCAACGGGACTACCAATGGCAATTGCAGGGCCCGGACGAGGCCGAGGCCCTGATCCGCCATCATCCACGGCTGGTCACCGACGACTTGATCGCGCTGCGCCATGCGGTGCTGGCCGGGATCGGCATCGCCCACCTGCCCCGGGTTGTGGTGCGCGAGGACCTGGAGGCCGGGCGCCTGCATGAACTGGTTCCCGGCTGGGCGCCGCGTTGCGGGATCGTCCATGCCATCTTCCCTTCACGCCGGGGCCTGCTGCCTTCGGTGCGCAGCCTGATCGATTTTCTCGGCGAGGAGTTCAGCCACAGCGACATGGCCTGAAACGCGGGAAACGGCTGATCCATGGCAGGTATGGCACTGGGCAAGAAAATATTCCAGCCATAATATTTTCCCCAAACCCTGTCGCCCAGCCGAGGAGAAGCCCATGCACAGCCCAACCCGTGAAGCCACCCTGGCCCAATGGCAAGCCCAGGAACAAGCCATGCGTGCGCGCCTGGCCGGCCCCGGGAGCCTGTCCCTGGCCGAGGTCAGCGCCCTCACGCCGGAACAGTTCTTCGCCGGGATCGGCAACGGCGAGCTGCCTTCACCGCCCATCGGCAGCCTGCTGGATTTCATACCTATCGAGTGGGGCAATGGCCTGTTCGTGTTCCAGGGCACCCCGGATAACCGCCACTACAACCCACTGGGCACCGTGCATGGAGGCTACGCCGCCACCTTGCTGGATTCATGCATGGGTTGTGCGATCCACACCCGCCTGCAACAGGGCCAGGGCTACACCACCCTGGACCTGCGCATCAGTTATGTAAGGGCCTTGACCGGGGACAGCGGCCCGGTGCGGGCCGAGGGCAAGATTGTGCATCTGGGCCGCAGCACGGCCCTGGCCGAGGGCCGGATCTATGACGTGGATGGCCGGCTGTATGCCACCGGCAGCACCACCTGCATGATCCTCCAGCCCAGGGATTGAGCTACCGCGGACAGGGGCCTGCCTGGGCTGGATAATCCGCTGGATCGATCAACCGCATCAGTTGCCCGAGCGCCTCGCGGTCCGGCAACTGCGCCTGGCTGACATGGATGCTCTGGCGCCTGTGGCTGGCGATTCCTGGCCAGCCCGGGCAATCGTAGATCAGCACCTGGTGCAATTGCCGGTTGTCCATGCAGAAGGCCAGCAGGTCGAAGCCGTCCGCGACATCGAAGCTAGCGCTGATGATCGCCAGGTCGAACGGAGCGCTGGAGTACTCCACCAGGGTCAGCAGCTCCTCGAGCCGGTGTACGGGAGCGATACGGTAATAACCCAGCTGGTTGAGGGCTCTCTCGATTTGCATCCGTTGAAAATGCTGATTGTCGGCAATCAGTATGCGCAGCGCTCTGTTGGACATTCTTCTGATCCTATTGCTGGGTGGCGACCGGCAGGAACCGGTCTTGTCCTCCTGAATCGGTAGAAGGCTGGAATAAGCATCCCAGGGCCTGCCATGAGATCGTTCTGAAACCGCTCCAGCTCGGTCCTGCCATCGGCACAGCGCACGTGCCGATGAAATAGACGACAGTTCGTCGTCAGATCCGCGCAAGGCTGCGAACCACATTAAGCGGCGATCAACACTCAAGGCAGCAAGGTGTCTGAGGGTAATTGTTTCGAAGACTCTGGGCTGGCCATCACTCGGTGGTACTGGGGCTCCAGAACGCCTGCTGGACCAACGACGAGCCCGAGAGCCGGGCCACCAGCGCGTCCAGCTCGTCACCGTCCACCGAGGTACTGGCGAGCGTCGCCTCGATCTGCACTTCCTCGCTGCCGAAGGCGTGCACGTCGACGTCGCTGGCCGGATGGTTGCAACGCGCCAACTCGGCCTCCAGCAGGGCGAACACGGCTTTCTGCCGGGAACGATGGGCGATCACGTAGACGATATTCGTGACCTCGGCGGAGATCACATCCAGCGGCTGGCGGTTGATGTTGTTGACGATAGGCCGCAAGAGGGTGTTGGCCGCCAGCACGAACAAGGTGCCGAGCAGGGCTTCGAGGATCAGGTCGGCACCCGCGCAAGCCCCCACCGCCGCCGAGGCCCAGAGGGTGGCGGCGGTATTCAACCCTCGCACATTGCCCTCCTCGCGCATGATCACCCCGGCGCCGAGGAAACCGATCCCCGAGACCACATAGGCCACTACCCGCACGGCCCCTTCGGCGCCACCCAGGCGGTTGGCCATGTCGACGAAGATCGCCGCCCCCACCGCCACCAGCACGTTGGTGCGCAGCCCGGCGGTGCGTTGGCGGAACTGGCGCTCGAAGCCGATCAGCCCACCTAGGATGAACGCTGCGCTAAGGCTGACCAGGGTATCGATCAGCGAGTCCAGGTTGACGTTGTGCAAGGCTTGCATGGCGAAGATCCTCTTGGCGACCTGCGGCAGGCTAGCCGTGGCAGGTTACAGGCAGCCCACCGCCCCCTGAAAACCCGCCGCGTGCCAGTACTGCCCGTTACTGCCAGCCGAAGCGCCGGCTGTAGAAACCCTTCACCGCCTGGGTCAGGGCCATGTAGGCCACGAGGATCAGCGGCAGGTACAGGAAATACAGTGGTGGCAAGGCCTGCAGCTTGAAGTAGTGGGCCAGCGGCCCCATCGGCAGGAAGATGCCCACGGCCATGATGATTCCGGTCATGACCATCAGCGGCATGGCCGCCCGGCTTTGCAGGAACGGAATCTTCGGCGTGCGGATCATGTGCACGATCAGGGTCTGGGTCAGCAGCCCCACCACGAACCAGCCGGACTGGAACAACGTCTGCTGCTCTGGAGTGCTGGCGCCGAATACATGCCACATCAGGGCGAAGGTGGTGATATCGAAGATCGAGCTGATGGGCCCGAAGAACACCATGAAACGCCCGACATCCGCCGGCTGCCAACGCTGGGGCTGCTTGAGCATCTCGTCGTCGACGTTATCGAAGGGAATGGCGATCTGCGAAATGTCGTACAACAGGTTCTGTACCAGCAGGTGCATCGGCAACATCGGCAGGAACGGGATGAAGGCACTGGCCACCAGCACCGAGAACACGTTGCCGAAGTTGGAGCTGGCGGTCATCTTGATGTACTTGAGCATGTTGGCGAAGGTCCGCCGTCCTTCCAGCACGCCCTCCTCCAGCACCATCAGGCTCTTTTCCAGGAGGATGATGTCCGCCGCTTCCTTGGCGATATCCACCGCACTGTCCACCGAAATGCCGATGTCGGCGGTGCGCAGCGCCGGCGCGTCGTTGATGCCGTCGCCCATGAACCCCACCACGTGCCCGTTGGCCTTGAGCAGGCGGACGATGCGCTCCTTGTGGGTCGGGGTCAGCTTGGCGAAGACATTGGTGGTCTCCACCGCCTTGGCCAGTTGCTCGTCGCTCATGCGCTCGATGTCGTTGCCCATCAACAGGCCCTGTTGCTCCAGGCCCACTTCACGGCAGATCTTGGCAGTCACCAGCTCGTTGTCGCCAGTCAGCACCTTGACCGCCACGCCGTGCTCGGCCAGGGCCTTGAGCGCCGGCGCGGTGCTGTCCTTGGGCGGATCGAGGAAGGCCACGTAGCCGATCAGGGTCAGCTCACGCTCATCGGCCAGGCTGTAGGTGTCGCGTCCTTCGAGCATGGGCCGGGCCGCTACCGCTACCACCCGCAGGCCCTCTTCGTTGAGATCGGCAGTGACCCGGCGGATCCGTGCCAGCAGTTCCTCGCTGAGGACTTCCTCGGCCTCGCCATGACGCACGCTGCGGCATACCGCCAGCACTTCCTCCACCGCCCCCTTGCAGATCAGCAAATGCGGCTGGCCCTGCTCCGCCACCACCACCGACATCCGCCGGCGGGTGAAGTCGAAGGGGATTTCATCGACCTTGCGAAACGCCGTACCGACGGCCAGTTCACGCTGGATCTCGACATGCTCGAGCACCGCCACGTCCAGCAGGTTCTTCAGCCCGGTCTGGTAGTAGCTGTTGAGGTAGGCCATCTCCAGCACGTCGTCGGACTCCTCGCCCCACACGTCCACGTGGCGCGCCAGGAAGATCTTGTCCTGGGTCAGGGTGCCGGTCTTGTCGGTGCACAGCACGTCCATGGCGCCGAAGTTCTGGATCGCATCCAGGCGCTTGACGATGACTTTCTTGCGCGACAGGAACACCGCGCCCTTGGCCAGGGTCGAGGTGACGATCATCGGCAGCATTTCCGGGGTCAGGCCCACGGCGATGGACAGGGCGAACAGCAGCGCCTCCATCCAGTCGCCCTTGGTGAAGCCGTTGATGAACAACACCAGCGGCGCCATGACGAACATGAAGCGGATCAACAGCCAGCTGACCTTGTTGACCCCGTTCTGGAACGAGGTAGGCGCGCGGTCGGTGGCACTCACCCGCTGGGCCAGGGCGCCGAAGTAGGTGCTGTTGCCGGTGGTCAGGATCACCGCCGTGGCGGAACCGGAGACCACGTTGGTGCCCATGAACAGGATGTTGTCCAGGTCCAGGGGGTTGCTGGTATCGGCATCCTGCTGGCGCGGGAATTTCTCCACGGGCATGGATTCACCGGTCATGGCCGCCTGGCTGACGAACAGGTCCTTGGCACTGATCACCCGGCAGTCGGCGGGAATCATGTCGCCGGCCGAGAGCACGATCAGGTCCCCCGGCACCAACTGCTTGATGGGCAGCTCGATGCGTCGCGCACCTGCGACCTCGACGGCTGCCGGCAAGCGCCCGGGCGTGGCCGGCGCCAGGGATGGCGAGTCCGGCCGCATCACGGTGGCGGTGTTGCTGACCATGGCCTTGAGGGCATCGGCGGCCTTGTTCGACTTGGCCTCCTGCCAGAAACGCAGCAAGGTCGAGAGCACCACCATGGAAAAGATCACCGTGGCCGCCTTCATGTCCTCGGTCAGCCAGGAGATCACCGCCAACAGGGTCAGCAGCAGGTTGAAGGGGTTCTTGTAGCAGTGCCACAGGTGGGTCCACCAGGACAGCGCCTGCTCGTGCTCGACTTCATTGAGGCCGTGGCGCTCACGCAGGGCCTCGGCTTCCTCGGTACTCAAGCCATCGGTGTGGCTGCCGAGCTGGTCCAGCAGATGCGTCGCGTCGCTGTTGGCCGCCGCGACCAGGGTTTGTGCGAGGGTTGGCGGGACATCGCGACTGACACTGGCGTCGCTGAAGCTTTCCAGCAGGGCCAGGCGCCGGAAGTGCCGGGCGAAATGCCGGGTCCGCAGGAAACCGGCGAAGAATTCTTTCAACAGGGTGAGCTTCATGATGATGACTCCTGCACGGCCGGTGCATGACATAAAAACGGCCGCGTTGAAACGAAACAGTCAGGGAGATGGAACAAGGCAGGATTGGGCTCACGCCTGAAGCAATCGCCCCATCAGGGATAGGCGATGTTGCTGGCGATGCTGACGCTGACGGGTGTATCCCATGGCTGTTCCCCTGGACGGACGGCGCTGGAAACGCCACAGGCAGGTACCGCCGGAGCTGCCACAGGGCGCGTCGAACGCCCACGCAGGACCGGCCCGCAGGTCCATGGAACCTGCGCGTCGAAGCAGCCGCGACACGGCACCAGGCCGGATCGGGCATCGATCGGAGTCATCAAGAAGGGAAATCGGGGCGACCAGGATGGGTCGCGACCGGGACGCCGCCTCTCGCTGGATGGCGAGACAACGGCAGGAATCAAGGCTGCGCGTTATCTTGCCGGGACCGCGCCGGTTATCGAGACCGGCTGACTCCTGTCACTCGAACAAGTACCCACACTGGGCCTCCATTGATTGAAAACGCGCGCAGCTTACGCCGCACGTTTTATAGAGTAAACCTGGGAAAAAACCTTGCCGGGGGGAATTGAAAAGTTCTTCAGCGCAGGTTCAGGAAGGAGTGGAACATGAAGCTTTCATGACTTCGGCGGCCGCTACCGCAGGGCTGCGGCAGCGGCCGGCGCGTCAGCTGGCGGTGGCCAGCAGCATGTCGCGAACCGAGCGGCTGTGACCGCGGGTCTTGCCATGCTCGTACAGCGAATCGGCGATCTCCTGGGCGCGGATCGGCAGTACCGACAAGAGGGTATCGCTCAAGCCGTGGCTGGCCTGGCTGAAGCCCTGCAGGTAGACACCGGCCTTGCAGCGCTCGTCGGTGATCAGGCGGTAGTTGCGATCCACTTCGAAGTCACCCAGGTAGGCCTGCAGCGGCGCCAGCAGGTCGCGGTACAGGTTGCGCTCGTAGCCGGTGGCCAGGACCACGGCATCGTAGTGGCGCACTTCACGCTCGCCACTGGCGCCATGGCGCAGGATCAGCTCGATGCCCAGGTCAGTGGCGGTGGCCTTCTCGACGGTGGTCAGGGTACGGAACGCATGGCGCGGGACGCCGGAGACCTTCTGGCGATAGAAGATCCCGTAGATGCGCTCGATCAGGTCGATGTCCACCACCGAGTAGTTGGTGTTCTGGTACTCGCTGACCAGGCGCTCGCGCTCGTTGTCGTTCTGCTGGAACACCAGGTCGGTGAAGGCCGGGGAGAACACTTCGTTGACGAACGGGCTGTCGTCGGCCGGCTTGAGGGCCGAGCCGCGCATGATGATGTCGGCCTGCACCGAGGGGAAGCTGTCGTTGAGGTCGATGAAGGCTTCCGCGGCGCTCTGCCCGCCACCGATGATGGCGATGTTCATCGGCTTGCCGTTGACGCAAGGCTGTTGGGCCATGCGCTCCAGGTATTGGGAATGATGGAAGACCCGCGCATCGCCCTTGAGCCCCTTGAATAGCTCCGGAACCCGTGGCGTGCCACCGGTGCTGACCACCACCGAACGGGTGGTGCGCACCTGCTCGGCGCCCTGGGCATCGCGGGAGATCACCCGCAGCGCCTCGACCTGCTGGTTGTGCAGCACAGGCTCGATGCCCAGCACTTCTTCACCGTAGCGGCTGTGCTCCTGGAAATGCCCGGCCACCCAGCGCAGGTAGTCGTTGAACTCCATGCGGCACGGATAGAAGGTGCCCAGGTTGATGAAGTCCACCAGGCGCCCGTGGTGCTTGAGGTAGTTGACGAAGGAGTAGGGACTGGTCGGGTTGCGCAGGGTCACCAGGTCCTTGAGGAAGGAAATCTGCAGTTCGCTCTGGGTCACCAGGGTGTTGCCGTGCCAGCGATAGTCCGCTTGTTTGTCGAGGTACAGCGCGTCCAGCGGACCGTGCTCCTGGCCGCGCTCTTCCAGCGCAATGGCCAGCGCCAGGTTCGAGGGGCCGAAACCGATACCGATCAAATCGTGAACGTGGGCCGATGCAATTGCCTGTGTCATTTCCAGTGTCCTCTGGATAAACCGCCTCAACGCGGGGGATAAAGTGTCACGGTGACCCGACTGGCCCGCAAAGGTCAGCAGATCGTCTGTTGAGTAGGGACGAGGACAGTGAAAAAAAATTTAACTAAATAAGACGCACTGCGCTTGGCCTATTGGGCCTCCCACTGACGCAGGCGAACCCGGCAGTGCTTCATCGCATTGACGATGTGTTTTTCCACCAGGCTGCGGGAAATTCCCAGCTGTTCGGCGATCTGTTGGTGGGACATGCCCTCGAGCTTGCGCAGCAGGAAGCTCTCGCGGCACAGGCGGGGCAGCTCGGTCAGTGCCCGTTGCAGCATCTCCAGGCGCTGGCCCTGGTCCAGGCTGGTTTGCGGCGATGGGTTGAAGTAGCGCTCCTCGTTGTCCAGCACCTCCAGGGGTTCGGACTGGCGCAGGGCGTTGCGCCGATGGCCATCGATCACCAGGTTCAGCGCCGTGCGATAGAGGAAGGCCCGCGGCTGCTCGATGGGCGTGTCGCTGGAACGCTCCAGCACCCGGACGTAAGCGTCGTGCACTACATCCTCGGCCACCTGGCGGTTACCCAGCTTGGCATGGAGGAAGCACATCAGCTCGCGATAGTAACTTTCCAACATGGCTCCCAACCGCCCCCATGACGGTTATTTCCTTGAGCGAGACCGACGTTAGCCGGTTGGCCCGGTGATTCAATGATGGCAGTTTCGACCCTGCGTAATTTATAGTAATTCTCATATAGATTTAAAGTACCGCAGGGCCGCAGTGGGTTTATTTCGCTATCCGGGCAGCTGTAACGCCATATGTCGGCAGTTAAATTCCCCCTGCGGCCTCTCGTTTACCTGACAGCTCCCCGTCCCTGCCGTTTGCTTGGCAACCAGCAGTCAGCCTGTTCCCTGTGCCGGCGCTGGCCGACGGGCCGATACCTCTTGGCCGGAACCCTGCATGAAACGTCCTCGAAATTCCCGACGCGCCCTGCTTGCCGCACTCTGTGTGATCCCCATCGTCGCCATCGTCGCCTGGAAGTTCATTCCGTCAGGGCGCGACCAGTTCAGCACCGTGCAAGTGCGCCGGGGCGATATCGAAAGCAGCGTCACGGCCCTGGGCACCTTGCAACCGCGCCGCTATGTGGATGTCGGCGCCCAGGCCTCCGGACAAATACGCAAGATCCATGTGGAAGCCGGCGATGCGGTCAAGGAAGGCCAGCTGCTGGTGGAAATCGACCCCTCCACCCAGCAAGCCAAGCTGGATGCCAGCCGCTTCGCCATCGAGAACCTGCAGGCCCAGTTGCAAGAGCAATACGCCCAGAACCAACTGGCCCGGCAGAAGTACCAGCGCCAGCAGAACCTCGCCGCCGGCGGGGCGACCCGCGATGAGGACGTACAAACCGCCCAGGCCGAGCTCAAGGCCACCCAGGCGCGGATCGACATGTTCAAGGCGCAGATCCGCCAGGCCCAGGCCAGCCTGCGCAGCGACCAGGCCGAACTGGGCTATACCCGCATCTATGCGCCGATGTCCGGCACCGTGGTCGCGGTGGATGCCCGCGAAGGCCAGACCCTCAACGCCCAGCAGCAGACCCCGCTGATCCTGCGGATCGCCAAGCTGTCGCCGATGACGGTCTGGGCCGAGGTCTCGGAAGCCGACATCGGCCATGTGAAGCCCGGCATGAGCGCCTACTTCACCACCCTGAGCGGCGGCGGCCGGCGCTGGACCAGTACCGTACGGCAGATCCTGCCGATCCCGCCCAAGCCGCTTAACGAGACCAGCCAGGGGGGCGGCAGTCCCAGCAGCACCAGCAAGAGCGGTAGCGGCCGGGTGGTGCTCTATACCGTGCTGCTGGATGTGGACAACGCCGACAACGCGCTGATGGCGGAGATGACCACCCAGGTGTTCTTCGTCGCCAACTCGGTCAAGGACGTACTCACCGCGCCCATCGCCGCCCTGCAGGACGGCGCGGCGCCAGGCCAGCAGATTGCCCGGGTGGTGGCCGAGAACGGCGCGGTCAGCGAACGCCAGGTCAAGGTCGGTATCAGCGATCGCCTGCGGGTGCAGATCCTCGATGGCCTGAACGAAGGTGATCACCTGCTGATCGGCCCTGCCAACAGCAGCGGAGGTTGAATGCAGACGCCCCTGATCGACCTTCGGAACATCCACAAGTCCTACGGTGGTGGCGACAGTCCGCAGGTCGACGTCCTGCGCGGCATCGACCTGTCGATCCATGCCGGGGAATTCGTAGCCATCGTCGGCGCCTCGGGCTCCGGCAAGTCGACCCTGATGAACATCCTCGGCTGCCTGGATCGGCCAACCTGCGGCGAGTACCTGTTCGCCGGTGAGAACGTCGCCCACCTCGACAGCGACGCGCTGGCCTGGCTGCGCCGGGAAGCCTTCGGTTTCGTATTCCAGGGCTACCACCTGATCCCCTCGGGCTCGGCCCAGGAAAACGTCGAGATGCCGGCCATCTATGCCGGCACCCCGGCCGCCGAGCGCCATGCGCGGGCTGCAGCCCTGCTGGAACGCCTGGGCCTGGGCAGCCGTACCGGCAACCGCCCGCACCAACTCTCCGGTGGCCAGCAACAACGGGTATCCATCGCCCGCGCGCTGATGAACGGCGGCCACATCATCCTCGCCGACGAACCCACCGGCGCCCTGGACAGCCACAGCGGCGCCGAGGTCATGGCCCTGCTGGACGAACTGGCCAGCCAGGGTCACGTGGTGATCCTCATTACCCATGACCGCGAAGTGGCCGCCCGGGCCAAGCGCATCATCGAGATCCGCGACGGCGAGATCATCAGCGACACCGCCGATACCGACCCTAGCGTACAGGCGACTGCCAATATCGGCGCCCTGCAAGCCGTGGACCTGCGCCAGCGCCTGGCCGATGGCAGCGAACCTACCGGCGCCTGGAAAGGCGAGCTGGTGGAAGCAGTACAAGCCGCCTGGCGAGTGATGTGGATCAATCGGTTCCGCACCGCCCTCACCCTGCTGGGGATCATCATCGGCGTGGCCTCGGTAGTGGTGATGCTGGCCGTGGGCGAAGGCAGCAAGCGCCAGGTCATGGCACAGATGGGTGCCTTTGGCTCCAACATCATCTACCTCAGCGGCTACTCGCCAAACCCGCGGACACCCGCCGGGATCATTACCCTGGACGATGTCGCCGCCGTAGGCGCCCTGCCCCAGGTCAAGCGCATCATGCCGGTCAATGGCTCAGAGGCAGGCGTGCGCTTCGGCAACCGTGACTACATGGCCTATGTAGGCGGCAACGACACCAACTTTCCGCATATTTTCAACTGGCCGGTAGCCGAAGGCAGTTACTTCAGCGACGCCGACGAGCACGCGGCCTCCGCCGTGGCCGTGATCGGCCACAAGGTGCGGGAAAAACTGCTCAAGGATGTGGCCAACCCCATCGGCCAATACATCCTGATCGAGAACGTTCCCTTCCAGGTGGTGGGCGTACTGGTGGGCAAGGGCGCCAGCTCGGGAGATAGCGACAGCGACGATCGCATCGCCGTGCCCTATTCCGCTGCCAGCACCCGGCTGTTCGGCAGCCGCAACCCGGAATACGTCGCCATTGCCGCCGCCGATGCCAGCAAGGTCAAGGAAACCGAGCAAGCCATCGACCAATTGATGCTGCGCCTGCACCACGGCAAACGCGACTACGAACTGACCAACAACGCCGCGATGATCCAGGCCGAGGCCCGGACCCAGAACACCCTGTCGCTGATGCTCGGCGCCATCGCCGCCATCTCCCTGCTGGTCGGCGGCATCGGTGTGATGAACATCATGCTCATGACCGTGCGCGAGCGTACCCGCGAGATCGGCATCCGCATGGCCACCGGCGCCCGCCAGCGGGACATCCTGCGCCAGTTCCTCACCGAGGCGGTGATGCTCTCGGTGGTCGGCGGACTGACCGGCATCGGCGTAGCGCTGATCATCGGCGGCGTGCTGATCCTCAGCGAAGTGGCGGTAGCATTTTCCCTGGCCGCGGTACTCGGCGCCTTCGCCTGCGCCCTGGTCACCGGTGTCGTCTTCGGCTTCATGCCGGCCCGCAAAGCTGCCCGGCTCGACCCGGTCACGGCCCTTACCAGTGAATGATCGATCGATGAAGACCACCCTGACCCTGATTGCCACCAGCATCTTGCTGGCGGCCTGCAGCAGCTCCACTCCACACCCGGACAGCGGCCTGCAAGCGCCAACGGCCTGGCATGCCCCCAACAACCGCGAAGGCCAGCAACAGGACCCGCGCTGGTGGGCCCGCTTCGGCAGCCCGGAACTGGACCGCCTGATCGCCGAAGCGCGAACCGGCAGCCATGACCTGGCAGCGGCCATGGCCCGGGTCCGCCAGGCCCAGGCCAGCGCCATCGTGGCCGGCGCCCCGCTCCTGCCCTCGGTCGAAGGCAGTTTCAATGCCAGCCGGCAAAAGCGCATGGGCGGCAAAGGCAGCAACCAGCAAGACAGCACCAGCAGCGACAAGACCACGAATACGTTCGACGCCGGGCTCAGCGCCACCTACGAAGTCGACTTCTGGGGGGGCAGGCGCGCAGCCCGCGATAGCGCTCTGCTCGGCGCCCAGGCCAGCGAATTCGACCGCGCCACCGTGGAGCTGACCCTGCTCAGCGGCGTGGCCAACAACTACGCCCAACTACTTGCGCTACGGGAACAAACGCGGATCGCCGAGCTCAACCTGGCCAACGCCCAGCGCGTCCTGCGCCTGGTCCAGACCCGCTACGACTCAGGCTCGGCCACGGCCCTGGAACTGGCCCAGCAAAAGAGCCTGGTGGCGAGCCAGCAACGCCAAGTACCGCTGGTGCAACAGCAGGCCGAAGAAGCCCTGATCACCCTCGCCACCTTGCTCGGCCGGCCAGTGCAGAGCCTGGCCCTGAACGCACAACCTTTCGCCGAGCTGACCTGGCCGGACATCGATGCCGGAGTCCCCAGCGAACTGCTGACCCGCCGCCCGGATATCGCCAGCGCCGAAGTCCGGCTCGCGGCAGCCCAGGCCGACGTCAGTGTGGCCCGGGCCGCCATGCTGCCCACCGTGACCCTGACGGCAAGGCTGGGCTCGAGCGCCAACAAGTTCGACGACGTCCTGCGCAACCCCTTCTACAACCTGGCTTCCGGCCTGGTTGCACCGATCTTCAATGCCGGGCGCCTGGGCGCGGAACGCGACCGGGCCACGGCACGCCAGGAAGAGCTGCTGGAGACCTATCGCGGGGCGATCATCAACGGCTTCGCCGATGTGGAAAAAGCCCTCAACAACATTCGCGGCCTGGACCAGCAACGGCAATGGCAGAGCGAGGAGCTGGAACAGGCGCAACGGGCGTTCGATATCGCCCAGAGTCGCTACCAGGCCGGGGCCGCAGACCTGCTATCGGTCCTGGACACCCAGCGCACCCTCTACGCTGCACAGGACCAGAATGTGCAACTGCGCCTGTCGCGATTGCAATCGAGCGTCGCGCTGTACAAGGCGCTGGGGGGCGGCTGGCAGGTATCCACGGCACCGACGCGCTAAGCCTGCGAAAGCCCCTGGACGGCTGGCCAAGCCTTGTGCATCGCCAGCCGCCAGGACAACCGGTCGGTTGTTCGCCTAGAATCGACGGTTCGCCCTCCCATCCCCGAGCAAAGCGACCAATGCCCTGCAGAACCGAGCTGGACGAGCCATTGGCAGAAGCCGTATCAGCGTTGAAGGAGGCCTTCCCCGACGGTGTCGCGCCCTCCGACTACCACGCCCTGCTGGCCGTCCTGTATGAGCACTTTTCCGATCGCAACCTGGCGCAAGTCGTTGCGCAGCTGACCCAGCGCGACCCCGCACTCGTGCTGAACGACATCCACCAGGCCGTGACCCTCGCCAAACCCAGCCAGCAGGCGATCGCATCGCTGAACACCCACCTGCACCGCCACGGCGTCGCCAAGCTCCTGGCTGACGACTGAATACCCGACGCATCGACGGACCGAGCAATGGATTTCGACCACTTCAAGCAACAGCTGGACCACCAGCGCAAGGCCAACCCCATCTGCTTCGAACTGCCCTCGGACAGCCTCGCCAGCGAAGCTGCAATCATCGAATTTGAAAAGGCCATGGCGCTGCGGCTCGCTGGCCAATACCGGCATTTCCTCAAGACCTATGGCGGCGGTTACTTTGCCTTGGGAATCGTGTATTCGCTGGACCCAACCAGCGATTTCAACCTGGGTAGAAACAACAGCGCCGGCAGCAGCCATTTGCTGTTTTCAGACAATGGCTGCGGCGACTTCTACGGCTTCGGGATAGAAAACGGCCAATGCCTGGAGCAGGTGCTGTTTTTCGACCACGGCCTCGAACAATGGCAACAGACCAAGTACCCAGGACTGTTCAGCTTCCTGGCCGCCACGGCCCTTGCCAACTGAACGTGGCGCCGCCCGGAACCAAGGCGGCTCCTGCCGCTAGAACAGCCGCTCCTTGACCTTCAAGTGCCGCGCATACCAGGGGCGACGCGGCACCTTGCGGAACAGGTCGGCCAGCTGCTTTTCATCGTCGATGAAGGTGATGCGCAGGGCCAGCTTCATGGTTTCCGGGTCCATTTCCACGCTCTTGCCCACCTGCAATCCCGGCGTGGTGCTGCAACCATGGGTCACCGGCCCCAGCCACGGGTCATCCACCTCGACCCAGCGTCCGGGAGCGAACCAGGGCACGCCGTTGACCTCCAGGCGTTCGAGCTCTCCAGGATGGAAGCGCTCGTGGGCACGGAACCAGTCTTCCAGGCGATCGTCGATCCAGCCATGGAAACGCCAGAACACCGGACTGACATGGGATGAGAAAGGGTCTCCCAGGAAGTCGTTTTCCGACTGGTACCAGCGTGCGGAGAAGTCCGCCGGATCGCGGGCCATGGGCACCGGTACGCCACTGGAAGGATCACGCGGCACCGACGCCCAGCGCATGTGCAACCAATCGTGCAGGCCCAGCTCGATCTCCGAGCCGAACTGGCCGAGGGTCAGCTTCGCCAGGTAGCGCGGGTCGCGATATTGCGACTCCCAGACCAGGAAGTTGCCCTGGTAGGTCTCGGTGGCCTTGATATCGCTGACCCACTGGCTGTATTCGTCATCGTCCTGGGCCAACCAGCAGGGCGGCAGGGAACCGCCATCGTGATTGTCGAAGTAACGAGCGAAGCCCAGGCGATCGCGCAACAACTCCGGCTGCGGCAGGGGAAAGTGCTGCCAGGACGGCAAGTCCTGCATGGACCGCGCAGTACCGAGCATGTGCCGGTGCATGAAGAAGAAATCGATCCCCGAACCATTGCGATCCTTCTTCGGGCCACGGGCATCACGCTCCTTGTCCCTGGGGCCTGGCTGCCAGCCGATACCACGCAGGGCCTCACGTTTTTCCTCGGTCAATCGATGCCACTTGTCCCGGGTGGCATGCCACAGCTGGTGGAACAGCCGATGTTCGGGGGATATCAGCCAGGTCATCAGGGTCGAGTTGAGCGCGATACGTTGCCGGGCTTCGGGGAACAGGTGCTTGGTGGCTACGAAGCGATTGTCCTGGGCAACCAGCATCAGCGGCCGGTCCAATCGCTCGACCCGGCCACTGAGGGTGCCGCTGCCGGCGTTGCCGAAATCAGCCCAGACCTCATCCAGGGTCATGCTGAACTCGTAGCTGGCAGCACCATCCAGAGCATCGGAGCGAATCAGGCGCCAGTACATTTGCCCGGGTTGCGGACTGACCAGGTCGCCCACCACTTGGTAGCGCGGCTCGCCCGGCCCTCGCAGCCCCTCGGCGGTATCCAGGTAGCCGCGCAAGCCACGCCCGCGCTGGGCGACGTCGATGAACAGCTCCAGATTCCGGGATGGCAGGCCTTCCAGGCCAGCGTCAGCGCCCTCGAAGCGAATGCTCCAGATACCTCGCAGTTGGTCCGCCAGGCGCTGCCCGGCGGTATCCGCCAGCTCCACCGCCGCTTCGCCGGGGGTGATCGGAAATTCTTCTTCACGCGTCAACTCACGATGCACGTAAAGCGCCGCCGGCACCGCAGCGCCAGTCAGCGCCAAGCCAGCCATGAACCCTCGTCGAGAAATCGTCATTGCCCTACCTGTGTCAGCCATGAAGCAGGCTTTATCCAAGCAAGGACGTTTGCTGCCGGGGGAAATTTACCGGCCGCGCCACCACGTTAAATTTCCCCCGCCGCCGCTCGTTCTCCCCAGATAGCAAAGGCTCCTGTGCCTGCACCCTGATGGCGAATCCGACTGAGATGGCAATGACTAAACCACGTTCGAAGAAGGCTCTCTACATTGGCCTGCCACTGGCCCTGGCGATTGGTGCCGGCGCCGGCTTCCTGGCCTGGGACTATTGGTTCAGGGACAACCCCGGCTACCCGGTCAAGGTGATGAAACAGGCAGAGGAGCTGCAAGAGCGGATTATTTCCTTCGACAGCCATGTGACCGTACCACTGGACTTCGGCAGTACCGGCAACGAGGCGGACAAGGACGGCTCCGGTCAGTTCGACCTGGCCAAGGCCGGGCGCGGGCGACTCTCGGGCGCCGCCCTGACGATCTTCGGCTGGCCGGAAATCTGGAACGGCCCGAACGCACCGCATCGCCCCACCGACGGTTTCGTCGACGCCGCGCGCAACGAGCAGGAGGCCCGCTACAAGATCCTCACCGGCATGGTCCGCGACTTCCCCAACCAGGTCGCCATCGCCTATACCCCGGATGATTTCCGTCGGCTGCACGGCGAAGGCAAGTTCGCCATATTCCTCAGCATGCTCAACGCCTACCCCCTGGGTACCGACCTCGACCAGCTGGACCACTGGACCGCTCGCGGCATGCGCATGTTCGGCTTCAGCTACGTGGGCAACAATGCCTGGTCGGACTCATCCCGGCCGCTACCGTTCTTCAACGACACCCCGGACGCCCTCGGCGGCCTGTCCGAGCTGGGCAAGCAGGCGGTGCACCGCCTCAACGACCTGGGGGTGATCATCGACGTCTCGCAGATGTCGACCAAGGCCCTGGAGCAGGTCAGCCAGCTGAGCCGCGCGCCCTTCGTCGCCTCCCACTCCGCCCCCCGGGCCCTGGTGGACATCCCGCGCAACCTCAGCGACAAGGAAATGCAGCTGATCAAGAACAGCGGCGGCGTGGTGCAGATCGTCGGTTTCGGCGCCTACATCCGCCCTCTGAGCCAGCCCACCCGGGACAAGCTCAATGCCCTGCGGGCGCGCTTCGACCTGCAGCCACTGACCGGCCTGGAAATGGCCCTGATGCCCGGCGACCCGATCATCACCGTGTGGCCGCCACAGCGCTTTGGCGAATACGCCAGCGCCCTGTACGGCATTCTCGAGACAGAACCCAAGGCCACCCTCAAGGACTTCGGCGATGCCATCGACTACGCCGTGAAGAAGGTTGGCATCGACCACGTAGGCATCAGTTCGGACTTCAACGATGGCGGCGGCCTGGACGGCTGGAAGGACGTCAGCGAGGGCCGCAACATCACCGCCGAGCTACTGCAACGCGGCTACAGCGAGGCCGATATCGCCAAGCTCTGGGGTGGCAACTTCCTGCGGGTCTGGGACCAGGTGCAAAAATCTGCCAAGCCCGTCGCTACTCGTTAAGTCCTTATCTGCCTAGAAGTGAATTGTCTTCATGACCGACCGTCGTAGTTTTCTCAAGCAGGCCGGGATCCTCGCCGTGGGCCTGCCCATGGCGGCAGGCGCCGCCACCCAGCCTGCCCTGTCGACCGCAACCAGAACCGCTTCCTCGCAGCCCATCGCCTCCTGGCCCGAGCTGCGCCAACTGTTCACCCAGGACCCGGACTACATCCACTTCGCCAACTTCCTGGTAACCACCCATCCCAGGCCGGTGCAAGAGGCCATCGAGCGCTATCGCGCGCAAATCGACCGCAATCCGGGCCTGGCCATGGACTGGGACCTGCAGGAAACCTGGAAACGCGAAGCCCAGGTACGCCTGTGGGCCGGCCGCTACCTGCAAGCCAAGCCCGAACAGATCGCCCTCACCGGCAGCACCAGCGAAGGCCTGGCAATGATCTACGGTGGCCTGCACGTCCGCCCGGACCAGGAAATCCTGACCACGGTGCATGAACACTACGCCACCGAGTTCAGCCTGGACTTCCGGATGCGCAAGCAAGGCACCCAGGTCCGCAAGATCAAGCTGTTCGAAAACTCCAGCCAGGTTTCCAGCGCCGAAGTGCTGGACTCCATCAAACGCGCCATCCGCCCCAATACCCGAGTGCTGGGCATGACCTGGGTGCAGTCGGGCAGCGGCGTGAAACTGCCGATCGGAGCCATCGGTCAACTGGTGGACGAGCTCAACCGAGACCGCGACGAGAAGGACCGGATCATCTACGTGGTCGACGGCGTGCACGGTTTCGGCGTGGACAATCTGGACTTCCCGCAGATGCATTGCGACTACTTCATCGCCGGCACCCACAAATGGATGTTCGGCCCTCGCGGCACCGGGATCATCTGCGCCCGCTCGGAAAAGCTCCAGGACCTGACCCCGACCATCCCGACCTTCTCCGAGGACCGCAACTTCGCTACCTCGATGACCCCGGGCGGCTACCACGCCTTCGAGCATCGCTGGGCTGCGGACGAAGCCTTCAAACTGCACCTGCAACTGGGCAAGGCCAAGGTCGAGACACGCATCCACCAGCTCAACAGCGAGCTCAAGCAGCGCCTGCAGGCCCATTCCGGGATCGAGCTGGTCACCCCGCTGGACCCGAGCCTGTCGGCAGGCTTCACCTTCTTCCGGGTCAAGGGCCAGGACTGCGACCAGGTGGCGGCCTACCTGATGCAGAACCGGGTCGTGGTCGACGCCGTGGACCGCGATGTCGGCCCAGTGGTGCGCACTGCTCCCGGCCTGCTCAACAACGAAGGTGAAATCGAGCGCTTCATGAAACTGCTGGCCAAGCGGCTCTGAGCCGCTGCACCTCCTCCAACCCTGATCGAGAACACTCATGAATTCAGACCAGAGTTCCTCCCGACCGCCGTTCAAGGCACTCGCTACCCTGGCCTTGGGCGCCCTGCTGGCCGGCCTCCTTCCGGGCACCGCCCAAGCCGGCGAACCGCAACCGGGCAAAGTCTTCAAGGACTGCAAGGACTGCCCGGAAATGGTGGTGCTGCCAGCCGGCAAATTCATCATGGGCACCCCGGACGACGAGGTCGGCCGCGAGCCCGATGAAGGCCCAATGCACGAAGTGACCTTCGCCAAGCCCTTTGCCATGAGCCGCTTCCAGATCACCGCTGCGGAGTGGGACAGCTACATCCGCCAGACCGGGGTCAAGATCCCCGATGGCGACACCCGCCCCGGGCGTGAATGCATCGCCAGCAAGCCGCGCTACCCCCAGGGGCCGCGCCAGCCGGCGGTTTGCATGAACTTTGCCGAGGTGCAGGCCTACGTGGCCTGGCTGTCGAAGAAGACCGGCCACCAATACCAGATGGTCAGCGAAGCCCAGCGCGAATATGCGGCGCGCGCCGGCTCCACCGGCCCCTTTCCCTTCCCCTTCGATGAAGGCAAGGAATACAGCATCGCCAAGCATGCCAATACCTACGGTCCGGCAGACGGCTACAGCTATACCTCGCCGGCAGGCAGCTACCCGGCCAACGCCTTCGGCATGTACGACATGCACGGCAACGTCTATGAATGGATCGCCGATTGTGAACACCCCAACTACGTAGGCGCCCCCACCGACGGCAGCGCCTGGGTCGATCCGGGTTGTGAATCGCTGCAACTGCGCGGCAACGATTGGGGCGAGGCCCCGGTGTTCTCCCGCTCGGGCAACCGCAACAATATCTACCCGCAAACCCGCGGCGACTGGATCGGTTTTCGCGTGGTACGCGTCCTCTAATCCTCTCCTGTCGGCTACACCGCAACCGGTGTAGCCGCTACCGCAGGCTACGAGGCCCACCACAAAGGCCGTCAACCCTGACGGCACCAATAGCCTGGCCCCACACCCTCTGCCTACGGCTGCTGTGCAGCTGGTCGCAGCCTGCGACAGCGGCTACAGGACAAGCCTGCCATGCCGCGCCGCAAGCCAACTCAGGGCTGTTTGGCCAACAACGCCAGTCCCTCGTGCAAGGCCGGGAACAGGCTGTTGTTGAAGTTGTTCCAGCGCAATTCGAGGATGGTGTCTTCGGGGGAAATCTCGGTATTGAGCACGTCGTGGAATACCTCGCCGGAGTCGATACCGTTGTCCACGTAGTGGAAGGAAGCCCCGGTCAGATACAGCGGTTCGGTTGGCACGGTCTCCCGGGTCGCCCAATCCACCACCTTCTCGCCCCGGGCGCCATACAAGGCATTCCAGGTGGCGTAGGCACCGCGGCGCTCATAGGGCGACTCGATACGAGTGATACCCGGATGGATGTTCATGATCCGCCGGGCGAACGGCGCACCCGGGCGCACCAGCTCGTCGAGGATCACCAGCAAGCCGTCCAGCACCACAATATCGGCCTTGAGCTCCACCAGGGTGTCGTACAGGCGACGTTCGAAATCCTGCTTGCCAGCGATGTGCTCGGCGCTGCCGCGTGGATGGCGACGGTAGGTGGATGGCACGCTCAGCAGCAGGTCGTTGACCAAGCGCCCCTGCACGGCGAGGTCCGCCGGATATAACCACTGGCGCCCCGGCTGGTAGGCAAAACCGTAGTCGCTCACCAGCTTCTGGTCCCGTGGCGATTGCTCGTCATCGTCGTAGACCACGCCCACCAGGTTGTAGGCCTCGCCCAGAGGAGTCTGGTTCAACGCCTCCACCAGCGACTCCAGCACCGACTTCATGTAGCGCTCGTGGTCCTTGTAGGCCACCGGCTGCCCCGCCTTGTCGGCCGCGGCGTTTCGCAGGGACCAGACATACACCAGATTCTTCTTCGTCATTCGTTCGCTCTCGCTCAATGGATCAGGCACTGCGTCGATACACGTGCGCCCACAGAACAAGAACGAACCAGGCTCCGGGCAATTTATCCGGGACGCCTGCGCCCGGTGGTGGCCGGCAAAGCTAAATAGTCGCCGCGACGCTTCGTTTGTTCAGGGGTAAGGGTCCGTGTGCCCCGACCCTCTATCCACTCTCTGGGAAGTACTTATGACCGACCCCAAGCGCGGCGCCTTCAAAGGCCTGCTCGCATTGCTCAGGCCCTTTCGCAGCATAGTGCTGGTTTCCGTTGCCCTGGGCATGGCCGGCGGCCTGGCCATCACCCTGCTATTGGCCACCATCAACAACGCCCTGCACTCGGACGGCGGCATGACCCAGGGCGTGGTCCTGACCTTCGCCGCACTCTGCGCATTGGCCCTGGTCAGTTCAATCGTCTCGGACGTCGGTACCAACTACGTGGGCCAGAGGATCATCGCCGCCCTGCGCAAGGACCTGGGCGAGAAGGTGCTCTCGGCCCCCATCACCCAGATCGAGCGCTACCGCTCTCACCGCTTGATTCCGGTGCTGACCCACGACGTCGATACCATCAGCGACTTTTCCTTCGCCTTCACTCCCCTGGCCATCGCCGCCACGGTCACCCTGGGCTGCCTGGGCTACCTGGCCTACCTGTCGGTACCGATGTTCCTGATGATGGTGGTGGCCATCATCATCGGCACCAGCGTGCAACTGGTGGCGGGTGGTAAGGGCATCAAGGGTTTTGATGAGGCGCGTGATCACGAGGATGAGCTACAGCGGTATTACAACGCCATTGCTTCGGGCGCCAAGGAACTGCGCATCCACCGACCACGGCGTTTCCGCATGAACACCCACCGGATCCAGGAGACCGCGGACCGCATCAGCGATATCCAGGTGCGCTCGGTGAACATCTACATCCTGGCCAAGAGCTTCGGTTCGATGCTGTTCTTCGTGGTCATCGGACTGGCCCTGGCGATGCAGGCCTACTACCCGAACCCGGACCCCGCAGTCATCACCGGCTTCGTACTGGTGCTGCTGTACATGAAGGGGCCACTTGAACATGTGGTCGGTTACCTGCCTATCGTCGGCAAGGCGAAGATTGCTTTCGCCCGCATCAGCGAGTTGTCCGAGCGTTTCTCCTCCCCCGAACCGCACCTGCTGATGGACGACAGCGAAGCGCCGCAAGCGGTGGTGCACAGCCTGGAACTGCGCGAGGTGCGCTACAGCCCTCCAGCGGTCGAGGGCAGCGAACCGTTCCACCTGGGACCGATCAACCTGAACATCAAGCAGGGCGACATCGTGTTCATCGTCGGCGAGAACGGTTGTGGCAAGACCACCCTGATCAAATTGCTGCTGGGCCTGTACCAGCCCCAGTCCGGGGAGATCCGCCTCAACGGCGAAACCGTGACCGACCAGGCCCGGGACGACTACCGGCAACTGTTCACCACGGTGTTTGCCGACTACTACCTGTTCGACGATCTGGTCCAGGGCAATGCCGGCAAATCGCTGGACGTCGCCACCCAGTATCTGGATCGCCTGGAGATCGCCCACAAGGTCAGTGTCAAGGATGGCGCGTTCACCACCACCGACCTGTCCACCGGCCAGCGCAAGCGCCTGGCCCTGGTCAACGCCTGGCTGGAAGAACGACCGGTGCTGGTGTTCGACGAATGGGCCGCCGACCAGGACCCGGCCTTCCGGCGGATTTTCTATACCGAGCTGCTGCCCGACCTCAAGCGCCTGGGCAAGACCATCATCGTGATCAGCCACGACGACCGTTATTTCGACATCGCCGACCAACTGGTGCGCCTGCGCGCCGGCAAGGTCGTACACGAAATGGAACCGGCCTGAGTTTTTTTTCCGGTTTGTTCAAGGAGGAACGTCTTACCAGTGGTAATGAGAATTAACCGCAATAAATACCTATAACTGCCCACTACACAGAAGAGAAATCATCCATGTCTGCACTACTCGGTCTCAGTTCCCTGAGTAAAGCGCGATCCATGCGACGAGCCTTGAACGTCAACCTCCTGCCCAGCGCCCTGGCCCTGGCAGTCTCGATGCCGATCGCCGGTTACGTTCAGGCCCAGGAAATCGAGATCGACGTACCTGCGCAATCTCTGGGTACTGCCCTGCAGGAATTTGGCCGGCAGACCAACCTGCAGGTGCTGTACAACCCTACGGATGTGCAGGAAAAACGCAGCAACGCAGTAAAAGGCAAATTGCAACCAGAGCAGGCCATTAAAACCCTGCTCGGCGGTACAGGCATTGGCTATCACCTGCAGGGCAATTCGATCACCATCAATGCCAATCGCTCCGCCAGCGTGGAGCTGGGAACCACTCAAGTAACCACCAACCAACTGGGAACCGTCACCGAAGGCTCCGGCTCCTACACTCCAGGCACCATTGCCACGGCCACGCGCCTGGTACTGACGCCACGGGAAACGCCACAGTCGATTTCGGTCGTCACCCGACAGGCCATGGATGACTTCAACATGAAGTCGATCGACGATGTCATGCGTCATACGCCAGGTATCACCGTCGCGACCTACGACAGCGACCGCACCAGCTACTTTTCGCGCGGTTTCGCCATCCAGAACTTCCAGTACGATGGCATCCCGATCCTCCAGGACGCCCAGTACTCCTCCGGCCATACCCTGACCGACACCGTGATCTATGACCGGGTAGAAGTACTCAAGGGCGCTACAGGCCTGCTTACCGGAGCGGGTGGCCCCGGCGGCACGATCAACATGGTGCGCAAGAAACCCACCTCGGAGTTCAAAGGGTATGTGGACCTGGGGGCGGGCTCCTGGGACAACTACCGCACTGAAATCGACGTCAGCGGCCCTTTGACCGAAACGGGTAACGTACGCGGCCGTGCCGTCGCAGCTTATCAGGATAAAAAGTCCTTCCTGGATCACTACTCGCGCAAGACCAACGTCTACTACGGGATTGTTGAGTTCGACCTGTCGCCCGATACTTTGCTGACCGTAGGCGCCGACTATCAGGACAGCAACCCGAAAGGTTCGAGCTGGTCGGGCTCCGCCTCATTGTTCGACTCGGCTGGCAACCGCATCAGTACCCCACGTTCATTCAACAACGGCACAACCTACAGCCGCTGGGAACAGTACACCCGTACCGTATTCGCCACTTTGGAACACAGCTTCCAGAACGGCTGGGTAGCCAAAGCGCAGTACAACCACCAGATCAACGGCTACAACGCACCGCTGGCCGCCCTGCTATCGCCGGATGTCCAGACTGGAAAGGCTAGGTTACTGACCCGTAAATACACAGGTGAAACCACCAGCGACACTGGCGACCTGTATGCCACTGGCCCCTTCAGCTTGTTCGGACGTGAACACCAACTGGTCGTCGGCACTTCGGTTTCCCGTTCACGCTGGCTGGGGCGCGATTACACCAATGCCAGCAAAATCGAAGACCCTGACTACTTCAATTGGGCAGGCAAGGCACCAAAACCGGATTGGGGTCCGCAAACCAAGCGCAACGACGAACTCACACGCCAGAGCGCCGGCTACATCACCAGCCGCTTCAGCCTGACCGATGACCTGAGCGTATTACTCGGTACCCGGGTCAACAATTACGAGGTCAGCGGTACCAGCCAGATCAAGGACACAGGCAAGGTGGTTCCTTATGCCGGCGTAGTCTACGACCTTAACGAGAACTTCTCGGCCTATGCCAGCTACACCGAGATCTACCTGCCGCAAGACGACTATCGCGACCGGAACAACAAGCCACTCAAACCTGACGAAGGCAAGAACTATGAAATCGGGCTCAAGGGCGAATTCTTTGATGGACGCCTGAACTCAAGCATTGCCTACTTTGAAATTCACGAGGAAAACCGTCCGATCGACGACAACGACTACATTCCCGACACCATCTCCGGGCTCGATAGGGCATCCAAGGGCGTCAAGGCCAAAACCAAGGGTTACGAAGCGGAAATCTCCGGTGAACTGGCGCCTGGCTGGCAGTTGCAAGCCGGCTATACCCACAAGATCATTCGCGACCAGTCGGGCCAGAAGGTTTCCACCTGGGAGCCAGAAGACCAGGTCAACCTCTATACCAGCTACAAGCTGACCGGCCCGCTGGACAAGCTTACCCTCGGCAGCGGCGTTCGCTGGCAAGGTACTGGCTGGCAGATTCTCAATAACTACGGCAAGAACACCAAGGAGAAGTTTTCCCAGGATCCGCTCTGGCTGGTTGACCTGATGGCCCGCTACCAGATCACCGATAACCTTTCCGCCTCGCTGAACGTCAACAACGTATTCGACAAGAAGTACTACACCAATATCGGCTTCTACAACTCAGCCTACTATGGCGATCCACGCAATGTGATGCTCAGCACCCGCTGGAACTTCTGATTCCGCTCCAACCAGCCCCTGGCCATGAACATGACCAGGGGCTTTTCTTTGCCTGGCAAACGACTATCCTCTGGCAGCCTCAGCGGCCCGTCACTGTCACTTTCGCCTTTCGACTTCGATCAGGTCAGGTCAGGTCAGGTCAGGTCAGGTCAGGTCAGGTCAGCGTGCGCAACATCCCTGCCTCTGGAGCATGTTCGAAATGACCCGACAAGCATAAAAAGCCCCTGATCACTGACGGTGATCAGGGGCGATGTTGAACGGACAATTAGCAGCGTTACTTCATGGCACTGACAAAACTCTGCACGAACAGCGCGTTGTCGATAATTCGTTCATGGGTCGAGTCGATCAGTACGGAACGCTCGATACATGGCTTGCCGACCACTTGTTCAATTGTCGACTCGATCAGTTGCCTATGCTGCCCTGCCCGACTGGCCGAGGCCCACCAGCAGCTCACAGGCGCTTTGATCGGCTTCAGGTCAGAATCCCGCAAGCGCTGTCCCAGCGCTCGATCCAGCTCCCAGGAGATCTGCGCCTCGTTGCCACGCAGAAGTTCTTCCTTGATCTCTCTGAAAGCCTGGCCCAAGGCCTGATCGGCCCAGTCACTGAAGTGACGCCACTGCTGCTCCTCATCGACAAACTGCATCTGGCTCTGGACCCAGGCCTGCCGAATCTGTTGGTTCGCCTCGGGAAACATCACTTCCAACAACTGCGCACGCTTCTGATTGGCGGCCAACTCATCCTCATCGATCATGATTGCCGTATCCCAATACGCCTTGAGCCAGTAGGGCGGAGAAGCGTCGATCCAACCGACAAACTCCACCTCGCGGCCTGCGTGCTCCAGCTTATGAGCGACTTCCACGGCCAGGTTGCCACCCAGCGACCAACCGGCCAGCCGATAAGCACCTTCCGGCTGAGCCATGAGCAACTGTTGGGCGTAGTCCTCGACCATTTCCACCCAGGAAGGCACTGGCGTCCCCTCTTCGGCCAAAGCGCGGCAGATAACCCCCATGACCGGCCTATCTTCACGCAGGGCAAGAGCGATGGCCTTGTAGCAATGCACCGAGCCATAGCTTGGGTGGAACAGATACAAAGGCGTGCCTTGTGTTTGACTATTGAGCCTGACGATCAGGGAGTTCCTGATACTCCCTTCCAGGCAAGCGACTTGACCAGCGACGGTAGGATTGAGCATCAACTGGCTGACGGACAGTTCGCTGGCAGTGGCCTTCCTGATCCGCTCCTTGAGCAGCAGTACCAACAGCGAATGCCCGCCCAACTCGAAGAAATTATCGTGCAGGCCTACGCGTTCCACTTCCAGTACTTGTGCCCAGATCTGTGCGACCTGTTGCTCCAGCGGACTCTGCGGTGCCACGTACTCCCGTGCCTGCAAGCTGGCATCGGGCTTGGGCAAGGCCTTTCGGTCCAGCTTGCCGTTGGGGCTCAGCGGCATCTGCTCCAGCACCACCCACTGCGCCGGCACCATGTAGTCCGGCAGGTGCGCGGCCAGGTGGACGCTCAGCGCTTCACGCCAGTCCTCGCCTGCGCCGTCCAGCACCAAGTAACCCACCAAGTGCTTACCATCCAGCACCTGCACCGAGGCCTCGTGCACTTGCTCATGCTCCAGCAAACGTGCCTCGATCTCGCCCAACTCGATGCGCAGGCCCCGTAGCTTGACCTGATGATCGAGACGCTCAAGGTACTCAATGACCCCATCATGGCGTTGTCGCACCCTGTCACCGGTGCGATACAAACGACCACCAAATGTGAACGGGCTGGCAATGAAGCGCTCGGCAGTCAAGGCTGGACGACGGTGGTAACCACGAGCCAACCCCGTACCTCCAAGGTAGAGTTCCCCGGCGACACCACTAGGCACGGGTTGCAATTGAGCATCGAGGACATAGGTTTGCACGTTGGCGATCGGCCGGCCGATCGGCACGCCATCGCGGCCTTCATCGACACAGGTCCAGTGGGTCACGTCGATCGCGGCCTCGGTCGGGCCATACAGGTTGTACAACCCGGCCTTTGGCAACTTGGCGAACACTTGCTGCTGGGCATCCACCGGCAATGCTTCGCCGCTGCAAACGATGCGTTGCAGGCTGGTGCACGAAGCGACGTCGCGGTCCTGCAGGAAGGCCTGCAGCATCGACGGCACGAAGTGCAAGGTCGTGACCTGCTCGGCATTGATCAGGCTGACCAACCGGGCCGGATCGCGATGATCCCCCGGCGCCGCCACCACCAGCCGCGCGCCCGTCATCAGTGGCCAGAAGAACTCCCACACCGAAACGTCGAAGCTGAACGGGGTCTTCTGCAGGACCGTGTCGCCAGCCCCCAGTCCATAGGCCTCCTGCATCCAGCACAGCCGGTTGAGCAGCGCCGAATGCCGGTTGCCGGCGCCCTTGGGCTGGCCGGTGGAGCCGGAGGTGTAGATCACGTAGGCGAGGTTCTCACCGTCCAGGGCGATCTGCGGATTTTCTTCGCTGTAGTGTTCCAGCCACGCTTCCCCCTGCTCCAGCACCAGGCTGGACAGCCCCTGGGGAATCGGCAGCTGCTCCAGCAGATGCGCCTGGGTCAGCAGCAGTTTCACGCCACTGTCTTCGAGCATGTAGGCCAGACGTTCGCGCGGGTATTCCGGGTCCAACGGCACATAGGCACCACCGGCCTTGAGCACCGCCAGCAGGCCCACCACCATTTCGATCGAGCGTTCCACCGCCAGCCCCACCAGTACATCCGGGCCGACCCCGGCCTGGATCAGGCGATGGGCCAGGCGGTTGGCCCGGCGGTTGAGTTCGGCATAGCTCAAGCGCTGCTGACCAAAGACCAGGGCCGGGGCTTCGGGAGCCAGGGCCACCTGTTCCTCGATCAACTGGTGCACCTGGCGTTGCAGCGGGTAGTCACGCTCGGTGGCGTTCCATTGCTCGATCAGTCGATGCTGTTCCTGAGCATCCAGCAAAGGCAATTGACTGATCAGTTGCTGCGGGTCGCCAAGCATTCCCAACAGCATATTCTGCCAATGTTGCAACATACGGATGAGCATGCCCTGCTCGAACAACTCAGTGGCATAGGTCAATATGGCCCAGATCCCGCTCTCCGACTCCTGGGTATCCAGGCTCAAGTCGAACTGTGCGGTCTGGCTATACCCTTCCAACCCCTCTACCCGTAGGTCGCTGCCCCCCTGCCGCGCCCCCTGCAAGCGAGCATCGCCTTGGTGGTTGAACAACACTTGGAACAATGGGTTGAGGCTCAGGCTACGCTCTGGCTGCAAGGCTTCCACCAGTTGCTCGAAAGGCAGGTCCTGATGGGCCTGAGCTTCCAGGGCCCGCTGCCTGACCTGTGCCAGCAACTGGCTGACGGTGGTTTGCCCATCGATACCGGCCTTGAACACCTGGGTATTGACGAAGAAGCCGATCAGGCGCTCGGTCTCCACCCGGTTGCGGTTGGCAATCGGCACCCCGACGCGAATGTCCTGCTGGCCGCTGTAGCGATACAACAAACCCTGGAACGAGCCCAGCAGGAGCATGAACAGGGTCACGCCCTCACGTTGGGCCAACGCCTTGAGCCCCGCAGTCAGCTTGGCATCCAGTTCAATCTCCAGGCTGGCGCCACGATGGCTCTGGATCGTTGGCCGAGCATGGGCCAAAGGTAGCTCCAGGACCGGCTGCTCGGCACCTAACAATTCACGCCAGTAATCCAACTGCCGCTCACGTTCTCCGGAATTCATCCAGTTGCGTTGCCACTGTGCGTAGTCGGCATATTGAAATGGCAACGGCGGCAATTGCAGGTCCTGGCCCTGGCTATAGGCGGCATACAACTGCACCAGCTCATCGACCATGACCTGCATCGACCAACCGTCGGAAACTATGTGATGCTGCACCAGCACCAACACATGCTCTTGCTCGGCCAGGCGCAACAAAGTCACACGCATCAACGGCCCCTGTTGCAAATCGAAGGGGCATGCGATCTCGGCTTCTACCCGGGCCTGTAGATCGCGCTCCTTGATCTCTTCACGAGTCATCTCCACGGTCGTGGCTGGCTGGATCACTTGCTGCGTCCGCTCGCCATCTTGTCGAATATACGTACGCAAGCTCTCATGGCGTGCCACCAACGTATCGAAGCTGCGCTGCAAGGCTTGCTGATCCAGGTAACCGCTCAATCGCAAAGTCACGGGAATGTGGTAGGCCGCACTCTCGGGATCCAGTTGCCAGAGAAACCATTGACGCTCCTGGGCATAGGACAACGCCAATGGCTGTTGCCGATCCACTACCAGCATCGCCGGTACGTTGTCTGCAAGAGCATCCAGCCCCTCCAGGGCCTGGACAAAACCTTGCAAGCGCGGATATTCAAACAGCATCCGCAGCGGAACATCCTTGCCCAGGAGTTGGCGTACACGGGAAATCACCTGCATGGCCAGCAAAGAGTGGCCGCCCAGCTCGAAGAAATGATCCGTCAAACCAATGCGTTCGGCTCCCAGGATCTGAGCCCAGATTTGGGCGATGTCATGTTCGAGTTGGGTCTGTGGCATTACATAGACAGGTTGTACCGAACTGGCATCAGGAACCGGCAATCCCTTGCGATCCAGCTTGCCGTTAGGAGTCAGCGGCATGCGTTCGAGGAACATCAGGTGCGCCGGCACCATGTAGTCCGGCAGGCGCGCCTTGAGCGCCTGGCGCAGCGCCTCACGGCATTGCGCTTGCGCCACGGCGTCGCTCACCAGCTCCGGGTCCGCCGGTACCACATAGGCCACCAACTGCTTGCCGCTGAGGCCACTTTGCGCCACCACCACGGTTTCCCGCACGGCCTCCTGCTCACGCAGGCGCGCCTCGATCTCGCCCAGTTCGATACGGAAGCCGCGGATCTTCACCTGGTGGTCGACCCGGCCCAGGTAGTCCACCACCCCATCGGGGCGGCCACGGGTCAGGTCGCCACTGCGGTACACCCGGCTGCCCGGCGCGCCGAACGGATCGGGCACGAAGCGT